>JBEGNG010000058.1:0-9531 GCA_041182645.1 Planctomycetota bacterium | reverse complement strand
GGGCCGCCCGATCAACCACGCGGCTTCGATGCCTTCATCGTGACCTGGACCTCGATCTCCTTGCCGTCGCGGCGCAGCTTGATCGTGACCTTGTCACCGGGCGCGTGCTTGCGCAGCTGGTCCATCATGTCGCCGGCGCCTTCGAGCAGCTCGCCGTTCCAGGCCAGCAGCACGTCACCCTTCTTGATGCCCGCATCGGCTGCGCTCGTTCCGTCGCTCACGGCTTCCACGACCACGCCGGGTTGGCCCGTCTCGCCGTAGCCGGGCGACACGCCGAGACGGACCTTGGCGTAGCCGCGGTCCTGGCCCGTGCCGGCGGCCTTGCCCTCGAACTCGAGCTTGGCCTCGCTGACCAGGCCCTGCGTGATCGACTCGCTCAGCGCGATCACCTTGGCCGCGCCGCCGGGGTTCACGGTCCAGCCGTGGTCGCCGGGCTTGTGATACACGTCGTGCACGCCGGTGAACATGAAGAGCACGGGAATGCCTGCGCTGTAGAAGCTCGCGTGATCGCTCGGCCCGCGGCCGCTCGGATCGGCGCGGATCGTGAGGCCGCTCGCCTCGAAGCGCGGACGCAGCCACTCCTTGAAGCCCTTCGCGCTGCCGACGCCGCCCACGACCAGCTCGTCATTGCGCAGGCGACCGACCATGTCGAGGTTGACCATCGCGTTGATCGATTCCTGCTTCAGCGTGGGGTGCTCGGTCCAGTGCCGGCTGCCGTCCAGGCCGATCTCCTCGGCGCTGAAGGCCATGAAGAGGATGCTGCGACGGTTCTCGGGTGCCTCGTCGGAGGCGTACCAATCGGACATCAGCTTCGTCATGCAGAGCATGGCGGCGGTGCCGCTCGCGTTGTCGTCCGCGCCCGGGTGGAGCTTGCCGCGGTTGCGCGGATCCGCGCCGTAGTTGCCGAAGCCCACGTGGTCGTAGTGGCTGCCCACGATCACCCACTCGTCGGCGAGCGAACCTGCACCGCGCAGCACGCCACCGACGTTGTCGGTCGAGATGGTGCCCGTCGTCACCTCGGCCTTCAGCGTGACCTGCACCGCATCCTTGAGGGCGACGGTCGTGACCGAGCCCTCGTCGGCCTTCTGGCGCCACTCCGCGAGCGAGCGCCCATCGGGATCCGCCTGCTGCATGAGCGCATCCATCGCCTCGATGCTCAGTTGCACCGCGGGGATCGTGAGCCGGTCGCCGAAACGGCTGGTCGCGGTCGTCTCGAGGCCGCGTCGCGCATCGCGGGCATCGGGCGGCGTCACCATGATCACGCCGACCGCACCGCGCTTGGCGAGTGCCTCGAGCTTGGGCGCCGCGGCGCTGTACTCGCTCCACCGCGCTGTACTCGCTCCACCGGCGCTCGCTCCAGCGGCTCACGCCCTCCTGGTTGATGGGCTCGTAGCGGAAGAAGACCGCGATGCGGCCCTTGAGGTCCTCGTCGGACTCCTTGAAGCTCGTGTAGCCGTCCTTGCCGGACTCGATGGCGTAGCCGGCGAAGGCCAGGGGTGCGGTCACGCTTGCGCTGCCGCTCGAACCGAGCACCGCATAGTCATCACCCACCTTCAGGCTGCGCTCGCCGATCGCGACCGCACTGTCGATCACCTTCGGGCCCGCGCCGGGCAGCTCGAAGGGCTGCCGCCAGCTGGTGCGCTCGCTCTCGCCTTCCTTGGCCGGGAAGCCCGGCTCGAGCCCCGCCTGGCGCATCCAGAACTCGACGTAGTTCGCGGCCGCTGCGATGCCGTCGGAGCCCGGCGCGCGGCCCTCGAAGTACGGGTTCGAGAGCGTCATGACGTGCTGGTACCACTGCTGCCCGACCGGGCCGATCGCCGCGAGCTGGCCCGCGATGTCGGGATCGGTGCCCGTGTCCTTGGGGTCGTAGTCGTAGACGTTGACCGTGCCCTCGACGATGGTCCCCTTCTTGCGGTCGGGCTTCGCGTCCTGCGCGAGTGCCATCGCGGACACGGCGCAGGCGGCGCCCAGGAGCATGGTGAGGGTGGAGCGCACGGTGAGCATCGTTGGGCCTTCCTGCGCGAGGCGGACCTGCCTCGTCGCGAAGGTGTCCACTCTAGGTTTCCCGGGCCTTCGCGTGCAAGGGATCGAGGCCACCGGGCCTATACTTTCCGCTCGCCCGCTCCGGGCCCCACCACACCATGACCATGCTCTCCCCGACCACGCCGACCGCGCCCAAGGCCCTCACCGCACTCGCGCCGACCGACACCTTCGTCCGGCGCCACATCGGCCCGAGCGAACCCGAGATCGTGGACATGCTGACCGCGGTGGGGTGCTCCTCGCTCGACGACCTGAGCACGCAGGCCATCCCGTCGGGCATCCGCATGGCGCAGCCCCTGCGGATCGACGACCCGACCAACACGCTCGGCGTGGCCGAGCGGGGCGAGGCCGAGACGCTTGCTGCGCTCCATCGCATCGCCCAGCAGAACCAGGTCTGGCAGACCTGGATCGGCATGGGCTACGTCGGCACGATCGTGCCCGGCGTGATCCAGCGCAACATCCTCGAGAACCCCGGCTGGTACACGGCCTACACGCCCTACCAGGCCGAGATCGCGCAGGGCCGCCTCGAGGCGCTGCTGAACTTCCAGACGATGATCACCGAGCTGACCGGCCTGCCGCTGGCCGGTGCATCGCTGCTCGACGAAGGCACCGCCGCCGCCGAGGCGATGACGATGTGCCGCTCGATCGCTGCACCCACGCACGACCACTTCTTCGTCGATGCCGGCTGCCACCCGCAGACGGTCGCCGTGGTCCAGACCCGCGCGAGCGGCCTGGGCATCACGGTCGTCGTCGGTGATCCCACGACCGCCGACTTCTCGGCCAAGGCCTATTGCGGCACGCTCCTGGCGTACCCCGCGACCGATGGTTCCGTGCGCGAGTTCCGCGGCGTCGCCGAGCGCGCGCACGCCGGCGGCGCGCAGGTGGTGGCCTGTTGCGACCCGATGGCCCTGGTCATGCTCGTGCCCCCGGGCCAATGGGGTGCCGACATCGCCGTCGGCAGCGCCCAGCGCTTCGGTGTGCCGATGGGTTTCGGCGGCCCGCACGCCGCCTTCATCGCGACCAAGCCCGAGCATGTCCGCCGCATGCCCGGCCGCCTCATCGGCATCAGCCGCGATGCCACCGGCGCGCCGGCCCTGCGCATGGCGATCCAGACGCGCGAGCAGCACATCAAGCGTGACCGTGCGACCAGCAACATCTGCACCGCGCAGGTGCTGCTGGCGGTGATGGCCGGCATGTACGGCACCTACCACGGTCCCGACGGCCTGCGTCGAATCGCAGACAGGATCCATGCGGCAACGGGCACGCTCGCGTCGGCCGTCGCCAAGCTCGGCCACACGGTCCTCAACGACACCTGGTTCGACACGCTGCACATCCGTCTGGCGGGCTCGCCCGGCGGCTTCGCCTCGGCGCTCGCTTCCCGGCGCATCAACGTGCGCCACTTCGCCGACGGCACCGTGGGCGTGACGCTCGACGAGACCGTCACGACCGCCTCGCTCGAGGCGCTCATCGGTGCCTTCGCCGCAGCCGTCGGCAAGCCCACGCCCACCCTCGAGGTGCCGTCGTCGGCCGCCCTGCCCGCCGCCCTGCGTCGGACCGATGCGTTCATGACGCAGGACGTCTTCAACAGCTACCACAGCGAGCACGAACTCCTGCGCTACATCAAGCGCCTGGAGAGCCGCGACCTGTCGCTCTGCCACAGCATGATCCCGCTGGGCTCGTGCACGATGAAGCTCAACGCGACGAGCGAGATGGTCCCCGTGACCTGGGCCGAGTTCGGCGCCATCCATCCGTTCGCCCCCGCCGACCAGTGGAAGGGCTACGCGACGATGTTCCGCCAGCTGGAGGACTGGCTCAAGGAAGTGACCGGGTTCACCGCCATGAGCCTGCAGCCCAACGCCGGCAGCCAGGGCGAGTACGCGGGCCTGATGGTGATCCGCGCCTACCACGCGCACCGCGGGCAGGCGAACCGCACCGTCTGCCTGATCCCCGAGAGCGCGCACGGCACGAACCCCGCGAGCGCCGTCGTCGCCGGCATGACCGTCGTCCCCGTGCAGTGCCTGCCCAACGGCGAGATCGACCTGGCCGACCTGAAGGCCAAGGCCACCGAACATGCGTCGAACCTCGCCGCCGTGATGATCACCTACCCGAGCACGCACGGCGTGTTCGAGGAAAACGTGCGGGAGACCTGCGACCTCATCCACGCGCACGGCGGCCTCGTCTACATGGACGGCGCCAACATGAACGCGCAGGTGGGCCTGACGCGGCCCGGCGACATCGGTGCCGACGTCTGCCACCTCAACCTGCACAAGACCTTCTGCATCCCGCACGGCGGCGGCGGCCCGGGCATGGGCCCGATCGGCGTGAACGACACGCTGAAGCCGTTCCTCCCGGGCCACCCGGTCTCGAAGCCCGCCAGCGCCGGCGAGTTCGCGATCGGCCCCATCAGCGCCGCGCCGTACGGCAGCGCGAGCATCCTGCCCATCAGCTGGATGTACATCGCCATGATGGGCGGCAAGGGGCTCACGCTCGCCACACAGGTCTCGATCCTGGCCGCGAACTACATGGCCAAGCGCCTCGAGTCGCACTATCCCGTGCGCTACCTCAACGCGAACGGCCGCTGCGCGCACGAGTTCATCATCGACTGCAACGCGTTCGACAAGAGCGCCGGCATCAAGGTCGACGACATCGCCAAGCGCCTGATGGACTACGGCTTCCACGCGCCCACCATGAGCTGGCCGGAACCGGGCATGCTCATGATCGAGCCCACCGAGAGCGAATCGAAGCCCGAGCTCGACCGCCTGTGCGACGCCCTCATCTCGATCCGCGGGGAGATCCGGGCCATCGAGGAAGGTCGCATGCCGCGCGATTCGAACCCGCTCAAGCATGCGCCGCACACCGCAGCGGTGGTCGCCGCAGACGAATGGACCAGGCCGTACTCGCGCACGCAGGCCGCCTGGCCCGCGGCGTGGCTGCGCGACCACAAGTTCTGGCCGGCGGTGGGCCGCGTCGACAATCCCTACGGCGACCGCAACCTCGTCTGCACCTGCGACAGCGTGAAGGCCTATGCCTGACCGGCGGACGCCCGCCGGTGATGGACCGCGTTCGGGGCTCGAGGCCCTCGTGCGCACGCACGGTGCGCAGGCACTCGCCGTGGCACGCCAGTTCGCCTCGACGGATGCCGATGCCGAGGACATCCTGCAGGATGCGCTGCTGCAGGCCTGGCGCAGGTGGGACACCTTCCGCGGCGATGCGGCCCGTTCGACCTGGCTGCACACGATCGTCACGCGCACGGGGCTGAAGCGTCTCGCCAAGCGCCGTCGCCGGCAGCGGCTCGCGCCGACGTTCTCCGCGGTCTCGCCCTTCGGCGACCGGGAAGTGATCGACGTGCCGGACCGCGGCACCACCGCCACGATCGCGCGCCTGCTCGACGAGGAATCGATCGCGCAGATGCGGACGGCCATGCTCGCGCTGCCGGCTCCGTGGCGGGCCGCGCTCGTGCTGCGCGACGTCGCCGGGCTCGAGGCCGATGATGCGGCACAGGCGCTCGGGATCGGCGTGCCGACGCTGAAGACGCGCCTGCACCGCGGCAGGCTCGCCCTGCGCAAGGCGTTGATGGAGCATGTCCCGGTCCGGGCCGCTCCCGCACCGATCTACGAGCGCGAGACCTGCGCCGAACTGCTGCGCCTGAAGCTGCAGGCGCTCGAGGATGGCCGTGAAGCACCGGCGCTGCGGGGCGTGACCTGCGAGCGCTGCCGGGCCGTCTTCAGGGAGCTCGACCTCGCAGCGGCTTCGTGTGACCGGATCTTCCTGTCCGGCGACCGCGCGCAGGTTCGGGTCCAGCTCAGGGCCGTGCTGGAGCGGCTCCACACGGCTGGGCACACGTCGGACCGCACGAACCGCGGCGGGGAGCGTTCCACGGGAGCTTCCCCATCAGGACCGCGAGCCCGCAGAACCCCGTCGCGCCGGCGAACACCAAGCCGGCGCCCATGAACGCCGGAACCACGAGGAACCACGGCGAGACGAAGGCACCGAGCGCAGTGCCGGCAGCCACACCGGCGCCGATCACCAGCTGGACCTGACGCATCACCGACACGCCGCTCGACCGCATGCGGATCGTGGGCAGGCCCGCGGCGCGCCAGGCATCGATCCCACCGACCATCGACAGCGAACCAGGCACGAGCGCGGCGGCTTCGGCGCTGCGCTTGCCGCCCTTGCAATGCAGGATCGTCTGGCGTCCGCGCGGCGGCAGTTCGCCGGCCTTGATGCGGCCCAGCGGAAGGTGCAGGGAACCGTCGATCGCCTCACTGGCGCGCTCATCAGCCTCGCGGACATCGATGAGCAGGCAGTTCGAGCACTTCAGGTGCTCGTGGACCTCGGCGGGCGTGATCGTGTTCGGCATGGTTCATGGGATACCGTGAACTCGGCGGGAGTTCCACCAGCAACGGCCTTCGGCAGGGAATTCCCCGTAGTCTCGTGGGGTGTTCGGTCCCAGCCCATCGCCGCTCGAGCCGCGCCCGGACTGGTCGCACCTGGTGCCTGCCGTCCTGCGCCACCCACGTGCGGAATTGGAGGCTGGTTTCAACCGGCTCCGAACGATGCTGGTCGCCGAAGGTGCGCAGACCCGCGAGATGATGGAGATCTACGGGCGTGCGGCGCGCGGCGCAGCGTCGGGTGCCGACATCGACCGCGCCAACCGGCAGTTCGGCGATCTCCTGCGGCTGGCAGGGCTGGGCACGTTCTTCGCCGTGGTCCCGGGCAGCGCACTGCTGCTGCCGCTGGCCGTGACGGCCGCACGCAAACTGGGCATCGACCTGCTGCCGGACAGCTGGGAACGGGATGCAGGCCTGCCGGTCGATGGCAAGGACCCGCCGAAGCGATCGGACTGACGCGGCCACGCCGCGCCGTCCACGACGGCATCCATCCGGGCTCGCGCGCGCTCAGGCGTCGGCGTGCTCGGCAACGCCCTGGATGCGCGCGATCGCGCCGCGCAGGCCGTCGGCCCGCATCGCCACGCTGACCACCGGGCTCTGCAGCAGGCCGACGATGTGCGCGCGCAGGTACGACGGGGCTGCCGCGAGCGTCGCCGCCTGGCGCACGGCCATCGCATCGAGCGCAGCCGGCTCCATCTCGCTGAGCAGCGGGGCGGTGTTCGTGAGGCGCAGCTCGATGTCGGCCGAGAAGGCATCGAGTTCGCTCGGCACGTCGAAGGGGAACGAACGCGCCGTGGCGTGCGCCACGTCGGCCATCTGCTTCTTGCCGACCTTGGGATTGAGCAGGCCGGTGAGCAGCATCACGAAGCGCTCGCGATGGTCGGCGAACGCGCCGAGGATCTCCTCGTGCGAGGGTCCCTCGCTGCGGAACGCGATCGACTCACGGTCGTCGCTGCGGTTGCAGGCGATCTCGAGCTTCCAGTCGCCCGAAGCGACCGCGATCTGCCGCGGGTCGATCAGGGCCACGGTGCGCGCGCCGGCGAAGGTGTCGGGAGCCTCGCTGTCGCGGCCCGACACGAGGTAGGGCTTCGACTCGGGCGTGAAGACGCCGCGCTCGAAGAGCCGCGAGACGCGCGAACCATCGGTGCCGTGCGCGACGAGGTTCCACTCGACCGGAGCAGGCACCGGATCGTCGTCGGACGGGAGCCACACGACCTCGAAGAGCGGGTGGCCCGAACCCGCGTAGCGACGGACGTAGAACCGGCCGCGGCCGCGCGGGCGCTCGACGCCGGGCGTGAGGGCCTCGAGCATGCGCTGCACGGTGTCGCGTTCGTCCTGCGTGAAGCCGGACGGGTCGCGCAGGACGCGCGAACCGACCTCGAAGAGCTTGGCCAGCACGGCCGGCTCGGCGCTGGTCTGGCCCGCCGGCGGATAGAGGAAGCGGAAGGCATCCAGGTGCACCTTGCCGGCGGAGAGGCCGCTGTCGACCAGCGCCTGGGCGATCAGGGCACGATCCGCACCGACCACCATGCGCTCATCGAGCACGCGCCGCGCTCCGGTCACGTCACCGGTCGCCACGTGGGTCGCACACAGGCCCTTGAGGGCCTCGTGGCCGGGACGCGTCTCGTTGATCGCCTCGCGCACGGCATCGGGGAAGTTGAAGAACTTGGCGGTCGACAATGCATCGATGGCCGCGCCGAACTCGCGGCGCGCGTGGTCGAACTTGCCGCGTGCGAGCTCGAGCATGCCGCGGGCCAGCTCGGGAAGGCCGGGCGCCGCACCGCCGGTGCGCGCCGTCGCATGCTGCTCGGCAGCCTCGAGGTTCCCCTGCCCGATCTCGAGGATCGCCAGGAACGGACGGGCCACGCTGTCGACGCGATCGGAACCCGAGACCGCGCGCGTGAGGTGCGTGCGGGCCATGCCGATGAGGTCGGGATCGTGCGTGGCCGCCAGGCGCAGGCCGCGCGCAAGGTCGGCCAGGCCCTCGCCCTCGACCAGGTCGAGCGCCTCGCGGCGGATCGCCTCGGCCTTGGTGGCCAGGTCCGCATCGTTCGCGCAGTGCGGCTGCACCGCCGACGCAGTGCGCAGCACGGTGCGGCTCCAGACCGGATCACGCTTGGTCCAGCCGTGCCACTCGGTGGCGACCGTGAGCGCCGGGCGCCACTGGCTCGCCACGAGCAGGCGCGTCACGGCGCGATCGACGTCGCCGTCGGAGACCATGCCCGCGTCGGCACGGCGCAGGAGTTCCCACTCGATGCTGCGCACGAAGTGTCCGACCTTCGCATGGTCGCCGCGCTTCTCGCAGGCGGCGATCAGCAGTTGCGACGCGGTGAGCGCCGCAGCGCGGACGTCCTCGTTCGCCGAGTGCAGCGAGAGGCGGTTCAGCTCGGTCTCGGCCTCGTCGAAGCGCTGCTCGCGCGCACGCAGCAGCGCGATGGCATCGCCGGCCACGCCGCCGACGCCGACGAGTTCCTCGGCGCGCTTGAGGTCATCGGTCTGACCGCGCTCGGCGAGCAGCCGCACGAGGCCCGAACGCTGCAGGTGACCGTCCGCGCCACGCGTCGACAGGGCCTGTTCGTAGAGTCCCTTCGCGAACGCGAAGAGGCTCTCGCTTCGGTGGCGGCGCCACTCCTTGGCCACGCTCGATGCGGTGATCGGACCGGCAGCGGCGACCGGCGAGGTCGTCGGTGCGGTCGAACCCACGGGGATCATGATCGGCGCGGTCGGGATCGATGGCGTGGCGGCACGCGGCGCAGCGACCGGCGTGACCGGTGCAGGGACCGCGGGAATCACGGGAGCAACAACAGGCGCAACGGGAACCACCGCGGCCGGAACGACGGGGATGACCGGTGCCGGAACCACGGGAACAGCGGGCGCAACAGCAGGTACAACGGGAACCACCGGCGCAGGCGCAGCGGGAATGACCGGAGCGGGAACCACGGGAACAACGGGCGCAACAGCGGGCGCAGCGGGAACGGCCGGAGCGGTCTCTTTCGGTTCGTCGCCGAAGAGTTCCAGTTCACCGAGCTCCGGCAGGTCACGGTCCATGGCGTCGTGGTCGGCCTGTGCCGCCATCGGCTTGGCCGGACTCAGGTCATCG
>JBEGNG010000057.1:0-8234 GCA_041182645.1 Planctomycetota bacterium | reverse complement strand
ACAAGCCCGCTACTAGTTTTCGAGACTAGCTCCTTCAACCGCTCGGACACCTCTCCTGCGGGATGCGAAGTATGCCCTGCGGCACGCGGTCGGTCAAACGATCGGGCTATCAGCCAGTGCCGAAGCCGGCGAAAGCAGGCAGACCTTGAACGCCCGCGGCGAATCGGGGCCCACGGTGCGTGCCGATCAGCGACCGAACGGTTGCAAGGACCGACGGCGCTCAGCGGCTGCCGGGCTCGGGCAGGTTGCTGGCCTCGTAGTCGATCGTGATCTTGTCCTGGAGGATCTCCTCGATCACGACCTCGAGGTCGCTCATGCTGCCGCGCTCGACGAGCGGGCGGGCACCGTCGATCAGTTCACCGAGGCGGCGCTGGATGAGGGCGGTCAGCTTGAAACGACCGCCCATCTTCTCGACGATGGCATCGCTCTTGAGGGCTTCGATCATGGTGGCTCCTTGGGGGCCGCCCCGGCGGAGGCGGCGAGTTCCGTACGATAGGGGAAACCCCTTGCGGCCGCAAGGGTTCCACCCATGCTCCAGACCCTGCGACGCCATGTCCTCCAACGGGTCCTCTGGCGGTTCCGCCTGGGGGATGGCTGGCCCCTGCTCGTGGCGGCAGGCGCCATGGGGGGCCTGATGGGGCTGTTCGCGGTGGGGTTCATGGCCCCGATCCACTGGCTCGAGCGCTGGCTCGAGGACGAGGCGCGCCTCGGGGGATCGCTCCCCTGGCTGGTGGTGTTCGCGCCGGTGGCGGGCGCCCTGCTGAACGGGGTGATCCTGGCCGCCCTCCCCAACCCCTTCCGGGGGCACGGGGTGTCGCAGGTCATCTGGTCGGTCGCGCGAAACCGCTCGAGGCTCCCCCTGCCCCTGGCGCTGCGCCAATGGCTCGGCAGTACCGCCACCATCGGATCGGGCGGCTCGGCGGGACCGGAAGGACCGATCGTGACGATCGGATCGGTCGTGGGCAGCAACGTGGCGCAGCTGATCCGCGCCGACCCGTCGCAACGGACGCTGCTGCTGGGCTGCGGCGCCGCGGCAGGACTCGCGGCCGTCTTCAGCGCGCCGCTCACGGGCGTCTTCTTCGTGCTCGAGGTCCTGCTGCGCGACTTCTCGCTGCGCACGTTCGCGCCGGTCGTCTTCGCAAGCGTGCTCGGCGCGACGACCGCGCAGTCGCTGCTGCGCTCCAACGCACCCGTGATGGGCGTCGACCCGGAGGTCTACTCGGGTGCGCGCTTCGGGCTCGTCGACCTGCCCGCCTTCGTGCTCGTGGGTGCCGCATGCGGTGCGTGCAGCGTGCTGTTCGCGGTGGTCCTGCGACGGAGCGCGCTGGCCTTCGGCCGGATCCCCCTGCCGCGCGTGGTCGTGCCGGCCATCGGCGCGCTGCTGCTGGCGGCACTCGGCGTGGCGTGGCTGCGGGCCGTGGGTGAGTCGAGCGGGCAGCCGCCCTTCTACTCCAACGGGTACCGGCTGATCGAGTCGCTCTGTTCCGGTGCGATGCAGGCCGGCCACGCAACCGGGTGGTTGCTGCTGCTGCTGGCGAGCCTGCTCGCCCTGAAGATCGTGGCCACCTCGTTCACGCTGGGCTCGGGCGGGTCCGGCGGCCTGTTCGCCCCGAGCCTCGTGTGCGGCGGACTGATCGGCGCGTTCGTGGCCGCGGTCGCGAACTCCGTCGATGCGCTGCCGGACATCCACCCTGCACTCTGCGTGGTGACGGGCATGGGTGCATTCGTCGCAGGCGGCGCGCACGCACCGCTCGCCGGACTCATGCTCTCCTACGAGATCACGCGGGACTACACCGTGATGCTGCCGTTGATGCTGGCGGTCGTGACCTCGCTGGCGGTGGCGCGCGCGCTCAAGCGGGAGAGCCTCTACACCGAGGACCTCAAGACCTACGGGCTGAACCTGGGACATGAACGGGACTGGACGCGCCTCGAGCGGACGGTCGTCGCCGACCTGATGCTCGAGGAACCGATCCGTGTCTCGCGCAGCGACAGCGCCGACGCGATCATCGCGCGCATCAAGGCTGGCCTTCCCGGCGATGCGATCGTGCTCGGACCCGACGGTCGCTACGAGGGCATGGTGCTGGACGCGGACGTGCGGCCGATCGTGGCGTTCAGCGAGATCGCCCCGCTGCTCACCGTGGACGAACTCGTGCGCCGCGACGTGCCGCGCGTCGCGGCCGGCGACAGCCTCGACGAGTGCATGCGGAAGTTCGGCCGCACGTCAAGCGCGAGCCTGCCGGTCGTCGACCGGGTGACGGGGGCATGCTCGGGCGTGCTGCAGCGAACCACCGTGCTGGAGGCGTACTCGCATGACGGCGACGCCTGAACCCGGGGCCGGCGGTGCCCACGACCGGTTGCGCTTCGGCCCGGCGATGCGCGTGAAGTCAGGCGCCGACTTCGCGCAGGCCTACAAGCTCGGGGTGCGCGACGATGCGCACTGGATCGTCGTGTATGGGCGCCCAAACGGACTCCCGCACGCGCGGCTCGGCCTGAGCATCTCGCGCAAGGTGGGCGGCGCCGTCCGGCGCAACAGGCTGAAGCGGCTGCTGCGCGAGGCCTTCCGGCTGCGCCAGCGCGAACTCGCCCCGGGGATCGACCTGGTCGTCGTGGGCAGGCCGCACGAGTTCCGGGCGCTTGCCGACTACGAGGGCGTGCTGGTGCGAGCGTCGTCACGGCTCGCCCGCAGGCTGTCGCCCGGGACCGGATCATCGCCGCTGCCTCCCCAGGGGTGACAGCGCGCGATGCGACGGGCCGTGAGCCAGGCGCCACGCCAGGCTCCGTGCAGCTCGAGGGCGCGCAGGCCGTAGTGGGAGCAGGACGGGTGGAAGCGGCACTGGCCCCCGATCAGGTGCCCGAGCGAGACCTGGTAGCCACGGATCAGGAGCATGCCGAACCGGGCCGGGAGCCCGACGCGGGGTGCAATGGGACGCGATGCGCCGCCGCATCCATCCGGCGTGCACCGACCCGGTCCGTCATTCGTGGGCGAGCTGGCCATCGGCGACGGCAGGCGTCACTCCTCGATCACCGGATTGCGCAACCGCCCCACGCCGGGGATCTCGACCTCGACCACGTCACCATGGGCGAGGAAGACCGGTGGCGTGCGGCCAGCGCCGACGCCCGCCGGCGTGCCGGTCAGGATCACCGTTCCCGCGACGATGGTGGTGCCCTGCGAGAGGTCACTGATGATCCGTGCGACGCCGAACACCATGCCGTCGGTGCCGGCATCCTGCATCACGGCTCCGTTGACGCGCGTGATGATGCGCAGCGCCTGCGGGTCGGGCACCGACGCGGCCGGCACGGGCACGCTCATCGGGCAGAACGTGTCGAAGCCCTTGCCGCGGCAGAACTGCCCGCCCGATCCCTTGAGCTGCCACCACCGGGCGCTGACGTCGTTCGCGACGGCGTACCCCGAGACGAACGCGAGGGCCTCGGCAGGCGATGCATCCTTGCAGTCACGGCCGATGATGACGGCGAGCTCACCCTCCCAGTCGACCTGCGGTCCGTTCACGCGGCAGATCGCCGGGATGCGGATGGCGTCGCCGTCACCCACGACCGAAGCCGGGTTCTTCGTGAACACCATGAGGTGCTCGGGCGGCTTGCCGCCCATCTCGGTGGCGTGGTCGAGGTAGTTCTTCCCGATCGCGATGATGGCCGGAGGGCGCTGCATGCGGCGAGGCTAGCGCAGCGGCCCGGCCCATGCCCCCCGCCGGAGCGCCGTGCCACGGCACGCGGCACCCCGCCGCGTCACTTGGTCTCGGCGTCGCTGCTGCGCCCGCCCGACGGCTGCTCGGCCTTCTTCGCGGCCTCGGCGGCACGCGCGGTGCGGAACTCCTCCATGCCCGGGGGCTCGGGGAGCGCACGCTCGAAGGGCAGCATCTGCGAGAGCGGGTTGGCGGCGTACTCGGCGGCCAGCGGCGCCTTGATGTCGTCGTAGACCAGGCGGCGCTGCTCCTCGGGCGCCTTGTTGTACATCGTGAGCCGGTCGTAGATCGGCTGCGATGCATCGAGCATGACCTTCTGGAAGACGAAGCGCACGCTGTCGCGCAGGTCGCTCACCAGGTCCGCCATGCGCTTCTCGCCGAACTTGTTGACGAAGTCGTAGTACCGGTTGCCCTGGAAGAACTCGATCAGGTTGCGCGACTCGCGGATCGCGTCCTCGAGGATCTTGGGGCGGTTCAGCAGCAGGCCCTCGCGGAAGCCGCGCTCGAGCCATCCGTAGACGTCGCGGCGGGCGAACTCGGGCTGGTACTCGTACTCGCCGCGCGTGGTGTTGACCACGAAGGTGTCCAGCGGCGACTCGTACTTGCTGTTGGGGATCAGGCCCGTGCGACCGAAGAGCCGGTCCAGCCGGGTGAGGATCGCCTGGGCGCCCTCGTAGTCGCCGATGTGGTAGAGCTCGCACACCGCGCTCGACATGAAGTTCTCGTAGAAGTCGCAGAACGAGTCGCCGCCAGCGCCGCGCGTGCCGTAGTGCTTCTCGTACAGCGTCGTGAAGTAGCGGTCGATCGACTTGATCCAGCGAGGGTCGGTGAGGCGGCCCGGGTTGTCGCCGCTGAAGGGGTCGTAGATCACCAATCCGCTGCGCGCCATGGACTGCATGGCCTGGATCGACACTCGGTCGTTGTTCACGATCTTGTAGACGTCGTCGTCGGTGTTCGAGCGCTTCTCGGCGATCTTCTGCCCGAGCGTGGCCCAGTAGTACGCGTGGGCCTGGGGGTGCCGCCAGTCGAGCGGGCCCGCATCGCGCGTGAACTCCCACATGACCGCGGGGTCCATGTTGTAGTCGTCGCGGAGCACCTTCTTGCGCAGGAAGAGGACGAGCGTGCGCAGCGCGGCCTCGTTGGCCGGGTCGGCGAAGACGCGGTCGAACTCGGCGTAGACCGGGTCGTTGGCCTTGTAGCGCTCGTCGAGCTGCAGCAGCCTGGCGTACGGGCTCTCCTTGACCGCCGCCCACCGGCCGTGGTTCATCAGGAACTGCCGGTCGAGCGAGAACTGGAAGCGACGGTCGAAGCCCGAGAGGCCGTTGGTGAGCCGTTCGACGAGCGCCTTGACGCCCGGGGTCCTGGCCTCCGCTTCCTCGAGCGTGTCGGGGGCATCCTTGATCGCGGCGATCCACTCGATGCGCTGGTCCATCGGCACCGGCGGCGTGCCGAGGAGCATCTGCCACTCCCGGGCGAGCTCACGCTTGTAGTGCAGGTGCGCGTCGTCGGAGTAGCTGTCGATCTTGTGCGCGAACCAGAACGCGAGCTCCTTGTAGAGGATCAGGTCGTTCGGGTTGTAGCGGATGCCCTTGTTGCGGACGAGGTCGACCCCGGCCTTGACCCACGACCAGCGCTCCTCGGGCGTGTTCGTGAGGACCGAGATGTTGTAGGCCATGTTGTGGCCGTGGAAGGCCCAGACCTCGCCGAAGCGCGGCTGGAGCTTCGTGATGAGGTCGGCGTCGGCCATCGCCTCGTGGAAGAGGCCGGCCTGCTTCTGCCAGGTCGCCTTGATCCACAGGTAGTCGACGATGATGCCGCGCAGCGTGCCGATGGCGGTGCCCAGCGCCACGATCGGCGGGGCGCCCTCGACCGACACGTCGGTGTAGCGCATCCCGCGCTCGTCGCTGACGGCGACGATCCGGGGCAGGAGCGAACTGCCGCCCACGAGCGCCACGGCGGCGAGGGCGATGCAGGCCAGCTGGATGAGGCGGTCACGCATGGTTCAGCCCACCCCGCTGTAGATGGCGAGTTCCTTGCGGCGGAAGCCGAGCCAGCCGAACGCGAGCGCCAGCCCGGTCCAGCCGATGCCGATGAGCAGCGCCGACTGCACGAGCGCCGTCAGGCCGATCACCCGGCCATCGACGAGCGCATCGACCGGCTTGGTCGCACCGAACGCGCCGAGCAGCCACTGGCTCGTGAAGGCGATCGCCTTGATCACGTGCTGCACCCACTGCAGCACGAGCGGCGTCTCCTCGGCGATGCGGTACTGCTCGACGCTGATCTGGACGAACGGGGCGAGCTGCGCCGCGACGAAGATGGTGAACGCGAGCAGGCAGGCGACCCCGAAGCTCAGGATCGTCGCGCTGGAGACCCCGAGCATGGCGAGGAACGCGAGCTTCGTCCACTGCACGCCCATCGCACGGGCGAAGTTCCCGCCGAAGCTGCCGACCGCGAAGAGGACCTCGATGCCGTCCGGGTCGAAGACGATCGTCCCCTCGCCGGGCGTGAAGTTGGTGCCGTCGAAGCCCAGCGACATGATCTCGACCGTGAGGTCGCCCTTGGGATCGATGAGGTTCGCCGGGATGGACAGCACGTTCGCCTGGACCGGGACGAACTGCTTGTCGACCCACGATCCGTCGGCGAAGCGGAAGATCACCGGGTGCTGCTCGTGGGAGTCGTCCTGGCCGAGGTGGAACTCGTAGCGGAGCGTGACCTGCCCCGTGCCGGGCGGCACGGCGACGTCGCGGAAGACGAACGCCTTCCCCTGGCCCGCGGGGATGGCGCGCTGCTGGCTGCCGAAGGCGGTGATCCGCTCCTCGGCGAGCTTGATCCGGGTCTCGTAGAGGTCGCGCTCGCCGGAGTCGATCTCGGCCTTCAGCACGGGATCGCTCTCGATGGCCTGGTCGACCATCTCGACGAGCCGCTCGGCGGGCAGCGATTCGTACTCGGCCAGCTGCCCCTGCCGGGCCACGAGGACCTCCTCGCGCACCGCACGCGCATCGAGCGGATCCGCGGCCGGGCGCAGCGACAGGTACTGCACGTAGGCCACGATGCAGGTCGCGCCGACCAGCAGGATGCTGGTGTTGATGGCCATGATGCCCAGCCACTTGCCGAGCATGTACTGGGCCCGCGACACCGGCTTCGTGAGGAGCTGCCAGATCTGGCGGTCGCGCATCTCGAAGGAGACGGTCGAGCACGCCAGCAGCAGCGTCATGACCGACGCCACGCTGAAGACGAGGCCACAGCCGCGGCTGATGAAGGTCTGGATCTGGTAGCGCAGCGGCGAGGCGGGGTCGATCGAGAGCGGCAGGATCGGGAGCACCACCAGCAGCAGGCCGATGAACGCCACGCTGATGCGCTGGCGCTGGGCCTCGCGCATGACGGTGGATGCGATCGCGAAGACCGGTGACGCGCGGGACAGGAGCGCGCCGAGCAGGCCGACCACGAGCAGGAAGGACAGGGCCAGCGCACCGATGCCGACCAGCGCCAGGGCGAGCGGAACCTCACCCGCCCAGACGGCACCGGCGGAGGCGAGCCCCGCAAGAGCCGCGATGGCGATCAGGTGCATCGCGAGTCCGGACCAGATGCAGCCCCACGACAGCACCAGCAGGGCGACGACCAGACCGATGCAGTTCTCGAGGCTCTGGACGAGCCCGGCGGGTGCCCACGGGGGCAGCGTGGGCGAGACGAGCACACGGGCCAGGTCATCGACCCCGACCAGGCGTCCTTCGGGGTTCGCCATGCGCGGCACCATCGCCTTGATGCGCGGACCGCCGTAGACGAAGTCGCCGAGCGTCAGTTCGCCCCGTTCGAGCAGGGCGATCGCCTCGGGCGAGCGCTCATCGAGGTCGATCACGGCGAGCTCCGTCTGCAGGCGGAACCGCAGCGCCTGGGCCCGGGCGGCCGCCAGCAGCAGCGGCATGGCCGCGCCGACGATGAGCAACGCCGAGAGCACGGTCAGCACGACCTTGCCGCGTCGCGACTGGGCGAACGCCGAAAACCGGTCGAGCCTGGTGCGGAGCGAGGGCATCAGCCCTGCTTCCCCTTCGGTGCATCACCCTGGTCGCCGAGCAGGCCCTCGATGATCGAGCGATCGACATCCTTCGACGCCGGCTTCGCGCCGGGCACGCTGCCTGCAGGGCCGGTGGCCGGGGATGTCGGGCCCGGGACTGCGTTGGACGCCCCAACCTCCCGGGTCGCCGTCGGTGCGGCCGGCGAGGCACCGGATCCACCGCTGCTCAGTTCGGCCAGCACATCCTGCCGTGCATCCGATGCACTGGGCGCACGCGCAGGCTGGACGGGACTCGAGGGCCGGTCCTCGGCTCGTTGCAGGTCGTCGACCAGCGCGCGGCCTTCGGCCTGCGTCGCGGGTTCTGCGCCCCCACCGAGGAAACGAGCCGTCTGGCCGCCCTGGAGCGCACCGCTGGTCGCTGCCTGCTCGGCCTGGGCCTTCGCCACGAGGCCCATGAAGAACTCCTCGAGCCGCTGCCGCGCCGGCTGCACGGACTCCACCGCGACGCCTTCCTCGCGGCG
>JBEGNG010000056.1:0-9706 GCA_041182645.1 Planctomycetota bacterium | reverse complement strand
GCACCCGCTGCGGGCTTCACGCGGCACCTCATGCCCTGCGCGACCGGCCATGCGGGCATCCTCGACGTGGATGCCCTGCTCTCGGCGTGCCACGAGGCGGTGCGCGCATGAGCCTGGGCGGCTTCAGCATGTTCGACCTCTACAAGGCCGAGGCCGAGCAGCACGGCCGCGCGCTGAGCGACGGACTCGTGGCGCTCGAGACGGCCACGGACCCTGCGCTCGTCGAACCACTGATGCGCGCCGCACACAGCATCAAGGGCGCCGCACGCATCGTCGGCTTCGAGCAGGTCGTGACGCTTGCGCATGCGATGGAGGACTGCCTCGTCCGGATGCAGCGGGGCCAGGAGCCGATCGTGCCTGCGCGCGTGGACCAGTTGCTCAAGGGGACCGACCTGCTCGTGCAGAGCGCGCAGGTCGCCGAGGTCGACGTGCCCGCATGGAACGCCGCACACGCCACGGCGATCGCGGCACTGGCTGCGCAGTTGCAGGAAGCCGCGCAGGCAGCGCCGGCCGCGCCGACCGTCGCTCACGCCCCTGCGCCCGTGCACGCCGAGGAACCGCCGGCGAAGCACGCCGCTCCAGCGGAGCCTGCCACGCCGCTGCAGCCCGCGGCGTCGAAGCAAGCCGACGAGCCGGTGCAGCCCACGGCACGTGCGCATGCCGCAGCCGTGCCGGCACCATCCCCGGCATCCACGCCTGCGCGCGCTCCGGAGCCCGCGCCCGTCGCCGTAAAGGTCGCCGCAGGCGAGACGAGCGTGATGGTCCGGTCCCGCAACCTCGATCGCCTCATGCGGCTCTCGGGCGAGGGCATGGTCGAGGCCCGGCGGCTCGAGGCGATGCAGGCCCGGCTGCGTGCGATCCGCGCGCGCGAACGCACGCTCGAGGACCTCTTCGATCGGCGACGGCAGCGCGAGGACGTGAGCGACCTCGACCTCGAGCATGCACACGCCTCGATCCGCGCCGAGGTCGCGCTGCTCGAGGCCGACCTGCAGGCGCACCTGCGTCGCACCGAGGAACTCAGCACCACCCTGCACCACGAGGCGATCGACTGCCGCATGCGCCCGTTCGGCGATGCCTGCCTGACGATCCCGCGCACGGTGCGTGACCTCGCCCGCTCGCTTGACAAGGATGCCGTCGCGCTCCTCGAAGGCCAGTCCGTCAGCGTGGATCGCGACATCCTGCGCAAGCTCGAAGCGCCGCTCACGCACCTCGTGCGCAACGCTCTCGACCACGGCATCGAAGCGCGCAGCGAACGTGCGGCGGCGGGCAAGCGCGCGCAGGCGACGATGCGGGTCTCGGCGTCGCACCAGGGCGGCATGCTGGTGGTCGAGGTCGCGGACGACGGCCGGGGCATCGACCTCGAGCGGCTGCGCCGCAAGATCATCGAGCGCAACCTGAGCACGCCGGAACTCGTGGCACGCATGGGCGACCGCGAGCTGACCGACTTCCTGTTCCTGCCGGGGTTCAGCACCGCACAGGCCCTGACCGACCTCTCCGGCCGCGGGGTCGGGCTCGACGTGGTGCAGACCACCGTGCACGAGGTCGGCGGCAGCGTCGAGGTGCAGACCGCGCTCGGCCGGGGCACGACCTTCCGCATGCGGCTGCCGGTCACGCTCAGCGTGCTGCGCGCGGCGATCGTGTCGGTCGGCGGTGAGCCGTACGCGATGCCCCTGGCGCGCATGGAACGCATCGACCGCCTCGACCACGGCACGCTCGAGCACCTCGAGGGGCGGCTGACCGCGCGCGTGAACGGCGAGGTCATCGGCCTGGTGCGCGGCGACGAGCTCCTCGGCGTCCCGGGCGGTCCCTCGGGTGGATCCCTCGCCGTCGTCAGCCTGCGCACCCGCCAACGCACGCTCGGCGTCATCGTCGACGGGTTCCTCGGCGAGGAGGACGTCGTGGTGCAGCCGCTCGATGCGCGGCTGGGCACCGTGCCGCACGTGGCCGCCGCGAGCGTGCGCCAGAGCGGCGAGCTCGTGCTGATCCTCGACACGGACGCGATGGCGATCGATGCGGCCCGCCAGCTCGACGACGGCACGTTGCGGGGTGCGGCCGCGGGCAGCGAGGACGCGCGCGTGCGGACCCACCGCGTCCTCGTCGTCGAGGACTCGCTCACGGTCCGCGAGGTCGAGCGGCAGATGCTCACGCGTGCCGGCTACGCGGTCGACGTGGCCATCGACGGGCTCGACGGCTGGAATGCCCTGCAGCGCGAGCGCTACGACCTGGTGCTCAGCGACGTCGACATGCCGCGGATGAACGGGCTCGACCTCGTGCGGCGCATCCGCGCCGACCGTCGCCTGGCGCAGCTGCCGGTGGTGATGGTCTCGTACAAGGACCGCGAGGAGGACCGCCTCGCCGGGCTCGAGGCCGGCGCGACGGCCTACCTGACGAAGGGCGCGTTCCATGACCGCACGCTGCTCGACACCGTGGCCGACCTGATCGCGTCGTCGGGTGCGTGAGCGCACGGGTAGAGTGCGTCCGTGCGCGTCGCGATCGTCAACGACCTGAAGCTCGCCGTGGAGGTGCTGCGCCAGTCGCTGCAGCGCATCCCCGGTGCGGAGGTGGCCTGGATCGCCGAGGACGGCCGCGAGGCGATCGCCAAGTGCGCGGCGGACCGTCCCGACCTGGTCCTGATGGACATGCAGATGCCGGTGATGGACGGCGCCGTGGCCACGCGCGAGATCATGCGCAGCACGCCCTGCCCGATCGTCGTGGTGACCGCGTCGATCACCGCGAACCTCGACCGCGTGTACGACGCGCTCGGCGCGGGCGCGCTCGACGTGACGACGACCCCCACCTTCGCGCGCGACGGATCCATCGAGGGGCTCGATGCGCTGGCGCGCAAGATCGACCATGTGCGCCAGCTCGACCTCGGCCATGCCGTGGGCGGCCATGCCGCGGGTCCTGCCGAGGTGCCGCACCCCGCGTGCAGCGGCAGCGGGATCATCGCCATCGGTGCGAGCACCGGGGGGCCCCAAGCACTCGCGCAGGCGTTGCCGCGCGGCATGGCCCTGCCGGCACCGGTGGTGATCGTGCAGCACATCGACCGCGCCTTCGCGCCGGGCCTCGCCGAATGGCTCGGCCGCGAGACCGGCCACCCCGTGGTGCTCGCCGAGGAGGGCCGCACACCCACGACGGGCACGATCCACGTCGCCTGCAGCGATGACCACCTCGTGCTCGTCGACGGCCGCTTCACGCACCGGGCCGAACCGCGTGCGCTCGCGCACCGGCCATCGGTCGATGTCTTCTTCGGCAGCCTCGTGGGCTCACCCTGCGGCGTCGCCGTGCTGCTGACGGGCATGGGCCGCGACGGCGCGGAGGGCCTTCGCGCGCTCCGCCGGGCGGGCTGGCACACGATCGCCCAGGACGAGGCGACCAGCGTGGTCTGGGGCATGCCCGGGGCCGCGGTCGCCCTCGGCGCTGCCGTCGAGGTCGTCCCGATCCAACGCATCGCGCAGGCCATCGGCATCGCCTGCGCCACACCCAGGAGTGCACGATGAGCGGTCCAGCCACGATCACCCCACGCATCAGCGTCCTGCTCATCGATGACCAGGCGATCATCGGCGAGGCGATGCGGCGCATCTGCGCGACCCAGGCCGACATCGCCTACCACTTCGTGAGCGATCCGACGAAGGCGATCGCGGAAGCCCTGCGCGTGCAGCCCACGGTGATCCTCCAGGACCTCGTGATGCCGGGCGTGGATGGGCTCGACCTGGTGCGTGAGTTCCGCAAGGAGCCCGGCACGGCCGAGATCCCGCTCGTGGTGCTGAGCTCGAAGGAAGAGGGCACGACCAAGGCCGAGGCGTTCGCGCGCGGGGCCAACGACTACATGGTCAAGCTGCCGGATCCGCTCGAGATCATCGCGCGCATCCGCTACCACTCGAAGGGCTACATCGCGGCGCTCGAACGCAACGCGGCGTACGAGGCGCTGCGTTCCGAGCTGCACCAGGCCGCCGAGTACGTGCGCAGCCTGCTGCCGGAGCCGATCGACGAGCCACGGCTGCGCACGGCGTGGGAGTTCACGCCGTCGGCCTCGCTCGGCGGCGACTGCTTCGGCTACCGCATGCTCGACGGCGACCGCTTCGCGTTCTGGCTGATCGACGTCTGCGGCCATGGCGTCGGGCCGTCGCTGCTCTCGGTCAGCGTGCGCAACATGCTGCAGGGCCTCACGGGGTCGCTCGACCTGGGTGAACCCGGGCCCGTGATGGCCGCGCTCAACGCATCGTTCCAGATGTCGAAGCACAACAACCTGTACTTCACCGGCTGGTACGGCGTGCTCGACCTGCGCACGCGGTCGCTGCGGTGGTCCGGCGGCGGCCATCCGCCGGTCATGGCCGTCGGGCCCAGCGGCGTCCGCGAGTTCGAGTCGCAGAACCCGATCGTGGGGATGATCGACGGCCTGCCGTACGAGGAGACCCAGGTGCACCTGGACCACGGCGACCGGCTCTACGTCTACAGCGACGGCCTCGTCGAGATCCAGCTCGGCGATGGATCGGTCTGGAGCCATTCGCAGTTCCGCGAGTTCCTGACGCGCGATGCGCTCCACACGCCACGACCGCTCGCCCGCATGCTCGAGCACACGACGCAGCTGCAGGGTTCCCCGCACTACGCCGACGACGTGAGTGCCATCGAGATCGAGATCCGGTGAGCCATGGCGACCGGGGAGCAATGGTCGCTCTTCGGTGGTTCCGGCGACGAGCCGGCGGTGGACGGCGCCGTCGCGCCTGCGGCGCCTGACCCGTCGATCGTCGCACTCGGTGCCTCGCTGCCCGCATCGATCCGGCTGGGCACGAGCTCGTGGAGCTTCCCTGGATGGAAGGGGCTCGTGTACGCGGGACGGTCCAGCGAGCAGGCCCTGGCGCGCGATGGCCTGCGGGCGTATGCGCAGCACCCGCTCCTGCGCACGGTCGGCGTGGACAAGACCTACTACCGCCCCGCACCGGTCGAGGAGTTCATGCGGCTCGCCGCGCAGGTGCCGCGCGACTTCCGCTTCCTCGTGAAGGCGCACGAGTCGCTCATGCAACCCGCGCAGCCGCTCGATGGGTGGCGCCCTGCCGCGGGCGCGCCGCACCGGCCGTCACGCTGGCTCGATGCGGCCTTCGCCGCCGATGAGGTGGTGGCGCCATGCGTGGGCGGGTTGGCCGAACGCTGCGGACCGATCCTCTTCCAGTTCTCGCACCTGGGGGTCCGCAACGACGCGGAGGCCGAGCGCATCATCGACGAGGTCGGCGGGTTCATCGCGGCGCTCCCGCCAGGGCCGCTCTACGCGATCGAGTGGCGCGACCGCCGCATGCTGCGACCGTCGTACCTCGCCATGCTCTCGGCGACCGGCGCGAGCCATTGCTATTCGGTGCATCCGTCGATGCCCGGCCCGATGGCGCAGGCCGAGGTGATCCCCGTCGCCGAGAACCGCGTGCTCTGCTGCCGCTGGATGCTCCACAGCGGACTCTCCTACGAGGAGGCCAAGGAGCGCTACGCACCGTTCGACCGGATCGTCGATCCGGATCCCGCCGGCCTCGTTGCGTGGGTGCGCCTGAACCGGCACGCGGCGGCCGCGGGGCTCGCGGGCTTCGTCATCGTGAACAACAAGGCCGAGGGAAGCTCACCGCGATCGGTCGAGCGCCTTGCACGGGCCTTGCATGATGATGGTATGACGCGCGCATGACGAACCCGATCCACCGTCGTGATGCGCTCGCGGCCGCCGCGGGCATGGTCCTCGCGCCCCTCGCCGCGCCGGCACTCGCCGCGGCACCGGCCGCCCGGCGTGCAGCGGCGGCGGCTTCCCCGCTCCCGCAGGATCCCGCGAAGCCCTTCCGGCTGATCCACATGACCGACATCCACGTGCAGCCCGAGCGCCAGGCCGAGCGCGGCGCGGCGATGGCGTGGGTGCGTGCGCAGGAGCTGAAGCCCGACCTCGTGATCACCGGTGGCGACACGGTCATGGATGTCTTCGATGCCAAGCGCGACCGCGCCAAGGTCATGCGCGGTTGCTACGAACGCATGATGAAGGATGTGTCGGTGCCGGTCCTGCACACGACGGGCAACCACGACATCCTCGGCTGGAACCGATCGCGCACCGATGTCCCGCTCGATGCCGCCGACTGGGGCAAGAAGTGGGCCTGCGAGACCTTCGCGCAGCCGCGCAACCATCTGTCGAGCGACCGCGGCGGCTGGCGCTTCATCCTGCTCGACAGCGTGCAGCCCGACGGCAACGGCTACAAGGGATTCCTCGATCCGGAACAGCGCGCCTGGTTCGAGGCCGAGCTCGCCGCGACCCCGGCCGGCACGCCGGTCTGCGTCGTCAGCCACATTCCGATCATCTCGGTGACGACGATCACCTACGGCAAGCCGCCTGCGCGTGGCCAGGACACGATCCTCTCCGGCGGCGAGATGCACACCGACTGCGCCGAGCTGCACGAGCTCATGCGCGCGAGCGGCAAGGTCCGGCTGTGCCTGAGCGGGCACATCCACCTGCGCGACCGCTGCGAGACCGACGGCATCACCTACATCAACGACGGCGCCGTGAGCGGATCGTGGTGGAAGGGTCCGCTCGAGGGCGTGCCCGAGGGCTTCGGGGTGATCGACCTGCGGCCCGACGGGACCTTCGACCACCGCTACGAGACCTACGGCTGGACCGCGCAGGGCTGAGCGCGCGCAGCGCACCCAGGCGGCGTCCGTCAGTGGTGGTGGTTCCGCTTGGGCACGAACGCCTGCGCGAAGACGCCGAGCACCGTGGCCAGGTAGCCGATGCCGCAGATCATGAGCGTCGCGCCGGCGATGCGACCCGCATCGGTCACCGGATACCGATCGCCGTAGCCGACGGTGGTCACCGTCGTGATCGCCCACCACAGCACGTCGCTCGCGGTCCTGATGTTGCCGCCGGGGGCATCGTGCTCGACCTGCAGCACGACGATGCAGATCACGATGAACGACATCTGGATGAAGAAGGTCGCGCCGGCCATGACGATGCTGCGCCGCTCGACGCTCGCCGACTCCCACAGGATCCTGGCCGCACGCAGCAGCATGAGGAGCCGGAGCAGCCGGGCCACCCTCAGCCACCGCACCTCGAGCACGAAGGGAATGCAGCTCAGGAGATCGACGATTCCCCAGCCGAGCAGGTAGTCGAGCTTCACGGGCGCCTTCCACAGGTGCCGGAGGAAGTCGTAGAAGAAGAAGAGGCACAGCACGAAGTCGACGATGGTCAGCACGCCGATCACGTCGGGCTCCGCAGGCGAGACGAAGAGTCCGATCGACACGAGGATCGCCAGCATGGCCAGCGCCGCCATGTAGATGTGGTAGACCGAGTCGGTCACCTGGTTCACCGGCTGCACGGGCGGCACCTTGGCCTCCGGCAACTCGATGACCGAGATGCTCCGGTGGTGGCGTCGGGGCCGCCGTGTCGCGATGCGCCGTGGCATGCCGGGAAGGTAGCGGCACGCCGCGCCGCAGTGGCCCGATCGGTGCGTTCCGGGTCGACGGTGCCGTGGAAGCCCTAGAGTGCCCGAATGGCACTCGACCACTACACCACCCTCGGCCGGTCCGGCCTCCGCGTGAGCCCGCTCTGCCTGGGCGCCATGACCTTCGGCACCGAATGGGGCTTCGGCACCGGACCCGACGAGTCGATCGCCCAGCTCGAGCGCTACATCGGGCGCGGCGGCAACTTCATCGACACCGCAAACATCTACACCAAGGGCCACAGCGAGGCGATCCTCGGCGAGTGGCTCGCGTCCGGGGGCGGCAAGGGCCTGCGCGACCGACTGGTGATCGCGACCAAGTTCGGGGGCGGCATGCACGTGGGCGATCCCAACGGCGGCGGCTCGGGGCGCAAGGCGATCATGCACCAGGTCGAGGACTCGCTGCGCCGGCTGCGCACCGACCACATCGACCTGCTGTGGGTGCACTTCCTCGACCCGCATACGCCCGTCGACGAGACGGTGCACACGCTCGACATGCTCGTGCGTGCCGGCAAGGTGCGCTACCTGGGCCTGAGCGACCACCCGGCGTGGGTCTGCACGCAGATGCAGTACGAGGCGATCCTCAAGGGCTGGGTGCCGTTCGTCGCGCTGCAGATCGAGTACTCGCTCCTGCAGCGCACGGTCGAGGGCGAGCTGATGCCGATGGCACGCGCGCTCGGCCTGTCCACGCGCGTGCGCAGCGACAGCACCTACCTGAACGAGACGACCTTCGCGATCGTCGATGCGCTGCGCGAGATCGGATCCGGCCACGGAGCGACGCCGGCCCAGGTCGCGCTGCGCTGGGTCATGGACCGCGCCGGCGTGACGAGCACGATCCTCGGTGCGCGCACGATGGCGCAGCTCGAGGACAACCTGGGCGCCTGCACGCTGCGGCTCTCCGCCGAGGAGACCGCGCGGTGCGCACGACGACCATCCCGGGCAACACCCGCATCAACGGGATCGAACCGTCGGTGTGGCACCTGGCGCCGAAGGATGCATCCGAGCGCTGGTAGGCGCGCGGGGGGATCGCCACGCGGCATCGCAGGTTCCCGGGCCATCGCGCCGGAATCCCCTGCCCGGCTTTGACCCGCACCGGTCCGGTCCTACACTCGAATGCCCATGCTCGCCGCCACGCTCTCGTCGCTCCTCCTCGCGCTTCCCGGATCCGGCACGCCGGTGCTGCTGTGCCCTGATTCGCTGCGGCAGACGGTCTGGGCCTTCGACGCGACCACGGGCGCCATCGTGAGCCAGAACGTGATCGTGGACACGCAGTACCTCGACCAGCCGATCCAGGTGGTGTCGAGCCCCACCGGGACGATGATCGTGACCGACGAGGTCGATGCCACGGTGCGCGAGTTCAGTGCGCAGGGCGTCTTCATCCGCGAGCTGTGCGGGCCCGCGCAGGGCCTCACGCGCGCGTACGGCTGCTGCGTCAAGGACGGCAAGGTCTACGTGACCGAGCCCTTCGTCACCACGCTCGCCGAGCCGGGCCGCATCTGGCGCATGAATCCGGACGGCACGGGCTTCGAGCTCTTCCTGCAGAGTCCGCTCGTGCGCAATCCCCGCGGCATCCTGCCGGTCGCGGGTGGCTTCCTCGTCGCGGATTCGGGCGAGGCATCCATCGGCGGCGAGGACATCGAGTTCGTGAACGATGCGGGCGTCGTGCAGTCCACCCCGTTCTTCGACTCCGACGGCATCAGCTACTTCGACTTCCCGCAGCAGGTCGCGCCCGCCGCAGGCGGCGGCTACTGGGTCGCGGGCTTCAGCGATCCGCGCGGGCTCTGGAATCTCTCGTCGACCGGGCAGCTCGGCAACTTCTATCCCACGTTCACCAGCCCCCGCGGGGTGTGGCCGCTCGGCAATGGGCAGCTGCTCTACACCGGCGGCACGCGCGTGCAGATGCTGAATCCGATCGCGGCACGCGCGTGCAGATGCTGAATCCGATCGGCGGCGCCGAGGTCGAGATCGTGAACAACCCTGGCGGCGCGGGCAACCCGCCCGTGTCGAGCTTCCGCTTCCTCACGCCGTTCACCTTGCCGCCCGAGTGCCCCGCGGACCTTGACGGCAACGGCCTCGTCGATGGCGGTGACCTCGGCCTGCTGCTGAGCGGTTGGGGCGCTCCGGGCGCGGCCGACATCGATGGAAGCGGCACGGTCGACGGCTCCGACCTGGGCATCATGCTCAGCGCGTGGGGGCCGTGCTGAACCGCCGGGGCTGAACCCCTAGGATGCGTGCGTGCAGCACGCGCATCG
>JBEGNG010000055.1:0-8368 GCA_041182645.1 Planctomycetota bacterium | reverse complement strand
GCGCCTCCCGTCGATCGATTCGCCCTGTCGCCCCGTCGCTCGCGGCGGCCCTCGCGCTCGTCGCTGCGTGCTCGACGACCGATCCCGTGGCGCGTGACGCCGCGGGCCGTCCGCTCCCGCCGGTCGCGCTGGAACGCGTGACCGTGGTCGAGAGCCCGCACGGGCGCCGCACCGACGAGTACTACTGGCTGCGCGATGATCATCCCGAGCGCAAGCGTGACGAGGTCATGCAGCACCTGCGCGCCGAGCAGGCCTACACCGAGGCGATGCTCGAGCGCCTGGCGCCGCTGCAGGAGCGTCTGGTCGCCGAGTCGCGGGCGCGCATCGCCGAGGACGACACCACGCCGCGCCAGCTCGACCACGGGTGGTGGACCTGGTCCAGCTTCGCGCAGGGCGACCAGCACCAGCGCTGGATGCGTGAGTCCGCTGCGGCCGGTTCGTCGCCGATGGTGGTGCTCGATGGCAACGCGCTCGCCGCGGGGCACGGGTACTTCCGCGTCGGCGACGTCGAGGTGAGCCACGACGGCACGATGGTGGCCTGGACCGAGGACACCGTGGGCCGCCGGGGGCACGAGCTGCGCATCCGCGACCTGCGCACCGGCAAGGAGCTCACCGACCGCATCCCGGGCACGCTCGAGTCGATCGTCTGGTCGACCGATGGTGCGACGATCTTCTACATCCGGCAGGATCCGCAGCTCCTGCAGAGCGGCCCGGTCTGCAGGCACGTGCTCGGCACGCCGCCGTCGGCCGATGCGGTCGTCTACCAGGAAGCCGACCAGACGCTCTTCACCACGATCGATGCATCCAGGTGCCGCACACAGCTGCGCATCCAGGTCGAGGGCTACGACACCAACGAACTGCTCACCGTGCCGCTCGCGGCCCCGGCCTCGGCGCCGCGAGTGGCCTTGGCGCGGGTGCAGGGCGTCCGCAACTACGCCGACCTGCTGAACGGCACCTGGCTGATCCGCACGAACCGGGATGCCGTGAACTTCCGCATCATGCTCGCCGCCGATGCGGACCTCGGCGATCCATCGCGCTGGCGCGAGTTCGTGCCGCACCGCAACGAGGCGTCCATCGACGACGCGGCACTCTTCGATGCCGGGGTCGCGGTGGCCGAGCGCGTCGATGCCAACGCCCGCGTGCGCATCGTGCCGTGGTCGGGCGGCGAGGGCCGGCTCGTGCCGACCGACGAAGCGGCCTGCACGATGACGCTGGGCGACAATCCGGATCCCGCCAACGGCTGGGTGCGCGTCGAGTACGGCTCGATGATCACGCCGCAGCGGACGATCGACGTCGACCTTGCCTCGGGTGTGCAGCAGGTCCGCAAGGAGCGCCCCGTGCTCGGCTACGACCGCAGCCGGTACGACAGCGCGCGCCTCTGGGCGCCGAGCCGTGACGGCAAGCGGATCCCGGTCTCGATCGCCTGGCGGCGCGATGCATGGGCCCACGACGGCGCTCACCCCGCGCTGCTCGAGGCCTACGGCGCGTACGGCTCTGCCAGCGATGCGCGCTTCGACCTTCCGGGCGTGTCGCTCATGGATCGCGGCTTCGCGCTCGTCACGGTGCACGTGCGGGGCGGCTCCGACCTCGGGCAGGCCTGGTACGAGGACGGGCGGCTGCTGCGCAAGCGCAACACCTTCAACGACTTCATCGATGCGACCGACTGGCTCGTGCGCGAGCGGTGGGTCGACGCGAAGCGGGCGTTCGCCAGCGGGGGATCGGCCGGCGGCCTCCTCATGGGTGCGATCGCGAACATGGCAGGGGATCGCTACCGCGGCATCGTGCTCGGCGTGCCCTTCGTCGATGCACTCACGACCATGCTCGATCCGTCCATCCCACTGACCACCAACGAATGGACGCAGTGGGGCAATCCGATCGAGTCGAAGGAGGCCTATGAGTACATCCTGTCGTACTCGCCGTACGACAACCTCCAGGCCAAGGCGTACCCCGCCATGTTCGTCACGACGGGACTCTGGGACTCCCAGGTCGGCTACTTCGAGCCCGCCAAGTTCGTGGCCAGGCTGCGGCGCCTGAAGACCGATGCACAGCCCTTGCTGATGGACATCGACCTCAGCTCGGGGCACGGCGGCAAGAGCGGTCGGTTCGACCGGCTCAACCGGGTCGCGCGCGAGCAGGCGTTCGTCCTGGACCTGGCCGGCATCGACCGCTGACCGCGGGGATGGACCTAGCCCAAAAAGGAAAGCGCCCGCTCATCGCGGGCGAGTCTTCCGTGCCACCAGGAAGCAGGTGGCGTTGGTTCGGTGCGCAGCGGGTTCCCGTCCGCTGAGCGCCTCGCTTGGATCCGTGGCGGTCCCCACCGCTCGTGATCCGTCTGCCGCGGCGGGTTCCAATCGCCGAGGCGGTTCGAGGCTGGTTCGCGAGTCCCTGAAGCGTTCCAGCGTCGTTCCACCATGAGGAACGGCAAGCGCCATCGGCATCGATCACGCATCGCCAAGATTTCTTGCCCGGGCTTCCCGGATGCCGGACCCGCCGTCACGGGGCCGATCCTCAGCGCCTTCCGCGCCGGGGGGGTGCTAGGCTTCGACCCCCACTGATCACGCGTGATCGCGGGATGCCGCACCAGACCACGAGCCCCACCATGACCACCATGACTGCACCGTCAAAGTGCCCCTTCGCGGGCGGTTTCGTCAAGAACATCGCCGAAGGCACCACCAACCGTGAATGGTGGCCGAACCAGCTCGACCTGTCGGTGCTCGCGCGCAACTCGTCCAAGTCCAACCCGCTGGGCGCGGGCTTCGACTACGCCAAGGCGTTCAAGCAGCTGGACCTGCTCGCGGTGGTGGCCGACCTCAAGGTGCTCATGACCGATTCGCAGCCCTGGTGGCCCGCGGACTACGGGCACTACGGCCCGTTCTTCATCCGCATGGCCTGGCACAGCGCGGGCACCTACCGCATCGCCGATGGTCGCGGCGGCGGCGGTGACGGCCTGCAGCGGTTCGCGCCGCTGGGCAGCTGGCCCGACAACGTCAACCTGGACAAGGCGCGCCGGCTGCTCTGGCCGATCAAGCAGAAGTACGGGCAGAAGCTCTCGTGGGCCGACCTCATGATCCTCGCCGGCAACGTGGCGCTCGATTCCATGGGCTTCACGACCTTCGGTTTCGGCGGTGGCCGCGCGGACGTGTGGGAACCAGACACGACCTACTGGGGCGCAGAGCGCACCTGGCTCGGCGATGAGCGGTACATGGGCGACCGCGTGCTCGAGAACCCGCTGGCTGCGGTGCAGATGGGCCTCATCTACGTGAATCCCGAAGGCCCCAACGGCAAGCCCGATCCGCTCGCGTCGGCGCGCGACATCCGCGAGACCTTCGCCCGCATGGCGATGAACGACGAGGAGACCGTGGCCCTGATCGCCGGCGGCCACACCTTCGGCAAGAGCCACGGTGCGGCCGATCCAAGCAAGTACCTCGGCCCGGATCCCGAAGCCGCGCCGATGCAGCAGATGGGCCTGGGCTGGAAGAGCTCGTTCGGTTCCGGCCACGGCCGCGACACGATCTCGAGCGGCCTCGAGGGCGCCTGGACGCCCAACCCGACGACCTGGGACAACGGCTACTTCGACACGCTCTTCGGCAACGAGTGGGAGCTGACCAAGAGCCCCGCCGGTGCCTGGCAGTGGGTACCCAAGGGAACGCTCGCCAACGGCCCGCAGGTCACCGCGCCCGATGTCGAGGATCCGTCGAAGCGGGTCACGGTCATGATGCTCACGACCGACCTGGCCCTGCGCACGGATCCGGCGTACGAAAAGATTTCGCGCCGCTTCCACAAGGATCCGAAGGCCTTCGCCGACGCCTTCGCGCGCGCCTGGTTCAAGCTCACGCACCGCGACATGGGGCCGCGCTCGCGCTACCTCGGCGCACTCGTGCCCGCCGAAGTGCTGATCTGGCAGGACCCGGTGCCGGCGGTGTCGCACCCACTGGTCGGGGCGTCGGACATCGCTGCACTCAAGGCCAAGGTGCTTGCGTCGGGTCTGTCGGTGGCGCAGCTCGTGACCACGGCGTGGGCCTCGGCCAGCACCTTCCGCGGCACGGACAAGCGCGGCGGCGCGAACGGCGCGCGCCTGCGCCTGGCGCCGCAGAAGGACTGGGCCGTGAACAATCCCACGGCCCTCGCCATCGTGCTCAAGGCACTCGAGTCGATCCGCGCCGAGTTCAACAAGGCTGGTGCGGTGCAGGTCTCGATGGCCGACCTGATCGTGCTGGCGGGCTGCGCCGGCGTCGAGCAGGCTGCGAAGGATGCGGGTGTGGCGATCACCGTTCCGTTCACGCCCGGCCGCACCGACGCGACCGCCGAGCAGACCGACGCCGACTCCTTCAAGGTGCTGCAGCCGGCGGCCGACGGCTTCCGCAACTACCTCGCGCACAGCCTCTCGCGCCGCGCCGAGCACCTGCTCGTCGACAAGGCCGACCTGCTCACGCTGACCGCTCCGGAAATGACGGTGCTCGTCGGCGGCATGCGCTCGATGGGCGCCAACTGGGATGGATCGTCGCTGGGCGTGCTCACGAAGACGCCGGGCCGGCTCACCAACGACTGGTTCGTGAACCTGCTCGACGCGGGCATCGAATGGTCGCCCACCTCGACCGACGAGGAGACCTTCGCCGGCCGCTGCCGCCGCACGGGCCAGGCGGCCTGGACGGCCAGCCGCGTCGACCTGGCGTTCGGCTCGAACTCGCAGTTGCGCGCGCTCAGCGAGGTCTACGCCAGCGCCGATGCGAAGGAGAAGTTCGTGCAGGACTTCGTCGCTGCCTGGGTCAAGGTGATGAGCCTCGACCGGTTCGACCTGGCGTGAGGGCGCGGGCGCGGTATCGTCCGCGCCCATGTCGATGCCAGCACTCATCACCGTCGTGGTGGGCGTCACCTTGGCCGTGGCGCCCAGCGTTCCCCAGTCGCCGACGCAGCAGGATGAGCCCCGCCTCCGCGGGCGCTCCGAGGAGGATGCACGGCTCGACCGGCTCGTCGGCGAGGGAGCTTCGCGGCACGGGACCGGCGATGCCGGCGACAGCGAGTCGATGGATGAGTCCGGCGGCGCCGCGCCGTACGAGGGCCCGTACCGCAGCCCGTACCGGCTCACCCTGCGCACGCCGTCGGGCGACTTGCTTGCCGAGCACGGTGCTCCCGCGCGCAAGGCCGGCGAGGAAAGCACGATTCCGCAGCGGGAGTGGTACAGCGAGTCGGTCCGCAAGCGCTGCGGTGGGTGGGGCGTGCCCGCACGGAAGTTCGAATGCCCGCCGGAGGTCCGCTCGAAGCCGGCGGAGTGGAAGCGTGAGCGCGTGGTGGCGTGCGCGAGCCGCTTCATCGGCTACGAGTACCAGCACCACCATGTGCCGGACTGGGATCCCCCGAAGGACTGGCCCTGGAACTCCTGCTGCGCCGGCAAGCAGGGCAAGGGCGTCGACTGCAGCAACTTCAGCGGCTGGAACTACAACTGGTCGCTGGGCATCCACCTCGACACCGACATCCACAAGCAGGCCGCGCAGGCGACGGTGCCCTCATCGCACGGCGAGGTCCGCGCCAAGGTGATTCCGCGGCCCGAGGGCGATCCCGACCAGTGGTATGACACGCTGTGCGGGAGCCTGCTGCCCGGTGACCTGCTCTACATCATGAAGGACGGCAAGGACGAGGTCTCCCACGTGATCATGTGGCTCGGACCGTGCGCCTCGAGCCCCGACGGCACGCCGCTGGTCATCGACTCGACCGGCGGCAAGATCAAGGATTCGAACGGGCATGCGATTCCCTGCGGCATCCACATGCGGCCCTTCAACAAGGGGAGCTGGTACCACAAGCGGTTCGGTCACGCGCACCGCTGGATCGATGGCTGAGCAGCCGGCCGCCCGGCGCATGGGCAGGTCGATCAGGACACGATGCGGTCTTCGGTCAGGTAGACCCCCGACAGGACCGACGTGCGGGCGAACGCCGTGTGCGTCCGGCCTTCCCGGTCGGTGTAGGTGATCGCATACACCCGCGTCTTGTTGCCGCCGAGCCAGCCCGGGCCGAAGAGCTTCCACTGGCAGCCCGTGAGCGTCCACCCCTGTGACGCGGCGTAGGTGGCGATCCGCGTGCGGTCGAACGAGTGCGCAGCCACGCGGCCGATGATCGCGATCACGATCACGCTCGCGACGATCGCGGCGATCACGGCCGGCGACGGGCTGGCTCCGCCCTCGTGTGCATGTCGTTCCAGGACGAGCGCCCACATCCGGTGTTCCATGGGCGGAAGCCTAACGCGGCCCGATGCCATGGTGGTGCGCCGGTGGATAGGGTGTACGGGGTCCTTCCGGAACCGCCTCGAGGTCCGGGGCCTCCCAAGGACCGACCCGCGCCCGGCGCGCCACCAGGAGCAGCACCATGTTCATGCGCATGATCTACGACGACAAGCTGGCCGCAGCCGCCTACCTCATCGGGTGCCAGCGCACCGGCGAGGCCATCGTGATCGATCCCGAGCGTGACGTCGATCGCTACGAACGGCTCGCCGCCGCGAACGGCCTTCGCATCGTGGCGGCGGCGGAGACGCACATCCACGCCGACTTCATCTCGGGCAGCCGCGAGCTTGCCGAGAAGGGCGCGCGGCTCTACCTCTCGGACGAGGGTGACGCGGATTGGAAGTACGGGTGGCTCGACCGTGCAACCGGTGGCGGCAGGTACGACGCGCGCCTCCTCAAGGACGGCGACACCTTCATGATCGGCAACATCGAGTTCCGTGCCGTGCACACGCCTGGGCACACCCCGGAGCACCTCTGCTTCATGGTGACCGACCGCGGTGGCGGTGCCGACCGGCCGATGGGCGTGGCCACCGGTGACTTCGTCTTCGTCGGCGACCTCGGCCGACCCGATCTGCTCGAGTCCGCCGCAGGCATCACCGGCGTGGCCGATCCATCGGCGCACCGCCTGTTCGCCAGCGTGCAACGGTTCATGGACTGGCCCGACTACCTGCAGGTCTGGCCCGCCCACGGTGCGGGCAGCGCGTGCGGCAAGGCACTCGGCGCCGTCCCGTCGAGCACGGTCGGCTACGAGAAGCTCTTCAATCCCTCGGTGCGCGCGGCCGCCTCCGAACGGGGCTTCGTCGACTTCATCCTCGATGCGCAGCCCGAGCCGCCGCTGTACTTCGCGCGCATGAAGCGAGACAACAAGGTCGGCCCGCGCGTGCTCGGCATCGCCGGCGGGGGCGGTGTGCCCATGCCGGACCGCATCGGCGTGGATGGATTGAAGTCGGTCTCCGGCTCATCGGTGGCGATCATCGACACGCGGCCCTGGGCTGCGTTCAAGGCCGGCCATCTGCCGGGCGCACTGCACCTGCCGCTCAACGCAACCTTCACCACCGATGCCGGATCGCTGATCGGTGACGACGAGCCGATGCTGCTCGTGGTCGAGTCCGCCAGGCTCGACGAGGCCGTGCGCGACCTGATCCGCGTCGGCTTGGACCGCTTCCACGGATGGTGCGAGCCCGCCGATGTCGAGGCCTTCGCCGCGGCGGGTGGGCGCGTGGCGAGCACCCCGGAAGTCAGCGTCGACCAGGCACGGAGCTTGATGGACTCATCCCGGCCCTTCGTGCTCGACGTGCGCCGCGCGGCCGAGTTCCGCGAGGGCTGCATCGAGGGCGCCACGAACATCGCGCACACGCGCCTGCTGTCGCGTTTGGCCGAGGTGCCGCGCGACCGGCACATCCTGGTGCACTGCCGGAGCGGCGCGCGTTCGGCGCGGGCGTGTTCGCTGCTCGAGCGCCATGGCTACGCGTGCACGAACATGGCCGGCGGCATGCTCGCCTGGGAGAAGTCGGTCGCGCTCCGGTGAGGTGCCGGGTGCGACCGGTCCATCGCTAGCATCCCGCCATGAACGATGCCCAGCGGCGATTCGTCGACTTCATGCTCAGGGTCGGCGTGCTGACCTTCGGTGACTTCACCACCAAGAGCGGTCGCAAGACCCCGTACTTCGTGAACACCGGCCGCTACCGCAGCGGCAGCCAGCTCGTCGAACTCGGGCGGGCCTACGCGGATGCGATCGAGCGCTCCTTCCCGGGGGGCTTCGATTGCCTCTTCGGCCCCGCCTACAAGGGGATCCCGCTCGTGGTGGCGATCTCGATGGCCTTCGCCGAGCGCGGTCGCGAGGTCGAGTTCTGCTTCAACCGCAAGGAAGCGAAGGACCACGGTGAGGGTGGCGTGCTCGTGGGCCGGCCGCTGAAGGACGGCGACCGCGTGCTGATCGTCGAGGACGTCACCACGGCGGGCACGTCGATCCGCGAGACGGTGCCGCTGCTGCGGGCCGCCGCGGACATCCGCTTGGCGGGGCTCGTGGTCTCGGTCGATCGGCAGGAGCGGGCGAGCGAATCATCGACCCATTCGGCACTGGCCGAGGTGGGCCA
>JBEGNG010000054.1:0-8694 GCA_041182645.1 Planctomycetota bacterium | reverse complement strand
CCGCAAGGCCGCGCTCGTGCTCTGCCTCTGGCTGACCATGGCCGGGGCCGCGGGCTTCATGGTCATCAAGTACTTCGAGTACACGCACAAGTTCCACGTACACCTGGTCTGGGGCGAAGGCTTCTACAAGCCCGTCACCGACGACGGCGGCCTGCAGGCCGCGGAACTCACGGCCAAGCAGCCCGTGCCGCAGGTCCCCGCCCAGACCACGACGTCGACCGGCGCGGTCGCGGCCCAGCAGGCCGAGCAGACCGCGATCGCCCCGCCGGCCGAGGGCCCCACGGGCATGGCGCCCGCGGTGGTCGATGCGAAGGCCGCGGCCCATGCGGCCGATCCGGCGACCCACGGTGACGAGGCGCTGCACCTGCAGGACGCCACGATGCCGCCCAACACCCACCTCTTCTTCGCCATCTACTACGCGATGACCGGCCTGCACGGCATCCACGTGCTGATCGGCATGGGGGTGATCGGTTGGCTCATCGTGCGCGCAGGGCGCGGCGAGTTCGGGCCCAAGTACTACACCCCGGTCGACCTGGTGGGCCTGTACTGGCACATCGTCGACCTGGTGTGGATCTTCCTCTTCCCGCTCTTCTACCTGATCGACTGAACCATGGGACACGCACACACCAGCTCCGGCCACGGCCACGCAGGCCACGATGGGCAGCCGCTCGTCGGTCACCTCGTCGCCCCGTGGATCCTCTTCGCGACCGGCGGCGCGCTGATCGTGCTGACCGTGATCACGGTCGCGATCCGCTACGTCGACCTGGGCGAGGCGAACCTGCTCGTCGCGCTGGCGATCGCCGGCCTGAAGGCCACGCTCGTCTCGCTCTTCTTCATGCACCTGCGCTGGGACCGTCCGTTCAACCAGCTCATCTTCCTGAGCGGCATCCTCTTCGTGGTGCTCATGATGGCGTTCTGCCTGATGGACACCAGCCAGTACCGCGATTCGCAGTACACCGGCAACCCGGTCGACGTGCAGGCGGTGCTCGACAAGGATGCCCCCAACGCGCCGATCGCGACGAAGAAGAGCCCAGACCTGCCGTGACGGTCGGTCGAGCATCCAAGCCCACCCGAGGCGGACCCCGTGCGGTCCGCCTCGTCGTTGATGTGCAGGGGAGGACCGCGTGACGATCCGCGACCCGGCACGCGAGCCGTTCACGACGCCCGAGGTGCGCACCGCGGCGGGGCTGCTGGGGATGTGGCTCTTCATCGTCGTGATCGCGATGGTCTTCGTCGCGACGATGCTCGCGTACCTCGTGGTGCGCCTGGGCACCGGCGATGAGTCGGGCTGGCGTCCCGAGGGTTCGCCGGGCCTGCCGCGGGAGCTGGTGCTGAGCACGGTGCTGCTCGGGCTCTCGAGCTGGACGATGCAGCGTGCGCTGGCGTCGTCACGCGCAGGCCAGGACGACCGCGCCGTGACCTCGGCCTGGGTGACCTTCGCGCTCGGCTGGGCGTTCGTCGCCGTGCAGGGCCTGGGCTGGAGCCAGATGTGGCGGGCACTGCCGCTGCAGGACAGCCTGTACGCCTGGACCTTCTACGTGCTCACGGCGCTGCATGCGCTGCACGTGCTGGGGGGCCTCGTCGCGATGCACCTGGTGATCACGCGGGTCTCGCGGACGCACGACCATGCCGAGGCCGTGCTCGGGTTCGCCAAGTGCACGCTCTACTGGCACACGCTCGGCTTGATCTGGATCGCGCTGTACGCCACGCTCTGGATCGGCTCGTTCGACTGAGCGGGTGGCTCAGGGAGCGCCCGCAGGCTGCGTGTCGAATCCCGCGAGCGTGGAGCGTTCGCCGTGGAAGGCGTGCCACGCGAACCACAGGCAGGGGATCTGCAGCCCGGACGTGGGGGCCGAGGCGGGCGGCGTGACGAGCCACGAGCCGTCGGCCTGCTGCGTGGCCACGATGCGCGTCATGGCCGTCGGCATGCCGGGCCCGACGGGCGCGGGCGTGGAGACCGGGAACATGGGCTTGCCCGCGAGCCAGTACCGCTCGTAGCTCGTGGCCTTGATGCGCTTGCGCATCGCGTCGTCCGGCGTCGGCACGGTCGTGCCCGGGTTCGCAGCGAGCCAGTCCTTCCAGGGCATGATCCGCACGCCGTCGAGGGCGACCAGCGGTGTTCCCGCGAGCGGACCGCTCACGGCACGGAGTCCCAGCTGCGACCAGAGCGATGGCATGTGTCCCTCGCCGCCGCGGTCGTAGAGCAGCAGGTTGCTGTCGAGGACGAGCCCGCTGATGCCGAACTCGATGGTGCGCCCACCGATGCGGCGATCGACGACGACGGCCGCATCGCACAGTGGGCTGTAGGTCACGGCGATCGGCACGCCGCCGAGCGTGTCGTGGACGACTTCGTGCACGTTGAGCACGCTGATCGGCCAGGCGCGCGACTCGCCCCCGATCGAGAGCCCCACCACGCGATCGGTGCTCACGACGTACTTCGCCCGCTGCGTGGCGTTCCACTCGGCCATCGCGGAGCCGGCCATCGTGCCCGTGACCGTGAGGGGCTGCAGGAAATCCCTTGGATTCCCGCTGCCGCTGACGACTGCCGGGCCGCCCGCGAGGCCGGTCAGGTCGAAGCCGTAGGTCGCAGGATCGCGTCCATCGCCGACGGGACGCTGCCCGGCGAGCAGCCCCGCAAGGGCGAAGCCGAGCACCGCGACCGTCCCGACGATCGCCAGCGCAACGGGCACGGCCAGCCCGGCGCGGAGCCGCTTGGGATCGACGGGATCAGGCATCGATGGGCGGCTCCCTCGGTGCGGCTTCGGGCACGTTCACGGCGCCGCCGCGGAAGGCCGCGCCGACCGAGACTGCGCCGCGGTCGGCGCACATCGCGCCGAGCACGATCGGCAGGTAGGCCAGGCTCGCCAGGAACAGCGTCCGTGCCCGCGCATGCGTGCGCTGCTGCGCGAACCGCAGGGCCAGGAGCGAGAGCGCCGCACCCGCGAGCACCGCGACGATGGCGTACACGAAGCCCGCCGCGCCGACCTGCACGCCCAGGAGGCCCACAGGCACGAGCAGCAGGCTGGTCGCGAGGCTCGCCGCCCCGGTCAGCGCACCGTCGGGATCGCGCGAGGGCAGCATCGCGAAGCCGCCTCGGCGATAGTCATCGCGGAGCATCCAGGCCAGGGCCAGGAAGTGCGGCATCTGCCAGAGGAAGAGCACGCCGCCGATGACCCAGGCGCCCGCGGTGAGTTCGCCCGTGGCGGCGGCCCACCCGATCATCGGGGGCAGTGCGCCCGTGATCGCGCCCACCACGGTGTTCAGGGTCGTGTACCGCTTCAACGGGGTGTAGACCGCGGCGTAGAGCACGATGTTGCCCACCGCGAGCCCCGCCGCGAGCAGGTTGACGAAGCTGGCGAGGATCGCGAAGCCCGCGTAGCCCAGGGCGAGCGCGAGCACCCAGGCACTCAGCCGACGCACGCGCCCGGTGGGCAGCGGCCGGCCCGCGGTCCGCTGCATCAGGGCGTCGGGTGCGGCCTCGAGCACCTGGTTCAGGATCGCGGCGCTCGCCGCGGCGCAGGCCGTGCCGAGCACGCACCAGCCGAGCACCGTCCAGGACTGCGTCGCGCCCGGCACCGCTCCGGCCACCACGAAGCCCGCGACGGTCGTCATCACGACCAGCGCGTTCAGCCTGAACTTGGTCAGGTCGGCCAGCGTCGCCAGCAGTCCGCGGCGCGTGGGCAGCTCGGTTCGGTCATCGTGCATGGACGCTCCTAGCATATGCCTCATGCAGTCCCTCCTCGCCGCCCAGGCCGAAGCCGCACCGTTGCTGCCCTCGCTGCTGGCGCTCTACGCCGGCGCGCTCGTGCTGCTCGCGATCGTGCTGGCGGTGGCCGCGCCGGCGCTGCGCGCGCTCGGTACCCATGGGTTCCTGCGCGGCGGCGACCTGGCGCTCGGCTTCGCCGCGACGGTCGGCATGTGGGCGCTCGGCTACGTGGCGATGATGCGGCCCGGCCTGCTGGCGGGTGAGGTGCTCTTCGCCCTCACGCTGGCGTCGCCCGCGGTGATGGGCTGGTTCGCGGCACGACGGGGCTCGGCGACGCCGTGGAAGGTCGGCGCGGTGTCGGCGACGGTGAACCTGCTCATCGTGGGCAGCCTCTTCTCGCGCGACGCTGCGGATGTCTGGCGCGAGGGCGCACTCTGGATCGGCGGGCTCTACGCGGGCAGCATCGCGCTGGCCGTGCTCGGCGGATGGGTGGCCGCACGCATGGGCGGCATGCTCCGGGCGCAGCGGGCCACGGATGCCGTGAACCTGTTCGCGACGGTCTCCGCGGTGACCGTCTTCCTGCTGCTGATCACGGGTGGTCTGGTGACCGGACTCGAGGAAGGCTTGGCGGTTCCGGACTGGCCCAACACCTTCGGCCACAACATGCTGCTCTATCCGCTGAGCGAGATGAAGGGTGGCGTCTACTACGAGCACGTGCACCGGCTCTTCGGCACGCTGGTCGGGCTGACCGCGCTCGTGCTGGCTGCGTTGGCCTGGGCCGAGCGCGCGCCGTCGCCGATCCGATGGGGCTCCGTCGCCTTGCTGGCGGCGGTCACCCTGCAGGGACTCATGGGCGGCATGCGGGTCACCGGCACGATCACGATGTCGCAGGCGAGCGAGGACCTGGCGCCCAGCATCGCCTTCGCGGTCATGCACGGGGTGTTCGGGCAGGCGGTCTTCGCCGGACTGTGCGTGCTCGCCGTGGTGTCGTGCCCGGCGTGGCGCACCCAGCGTGCGGTGGTGCAGCGCGCTGCATCGAATCCCGCCGTCGCGCTCATCGTGATCCTGGTCATGCAGCTCGTGCTCGGTGCGCTCTACCGGCACCTGCAGCTGCCGAGCGCCGACGGCGGACCTCCGGCCCAGCCCAAGTGGGCCATGCATGCACACCTGTCATGGTCCGTGGTGGCGCTGGCGGCGTGCATCTGGGCCGGCATCAAGGCGATGCGGGCCGCGCGCCCCGAGGGTGCCTCGGGTCAGGAGGTGGGCGATGCATCACCGCGCGTGGGGCTGCGCAGGGTCGGTGCGGCGCTGCATGGCCTCGTCACGCTGCAGGTGATCCTGGGCTTCCTCGCGCTCGTGTGGGTCCTCAAGCGCGACAGCGCGTCGATTCCCGTGCTCGAGGTCGTCTTCACGACGGCACACCAGGCGACCGGAGCGCTGCTCCTGGCGAGCGCCGCGATGGCCTGGGCCTGGTTCCTCACCGTGCCGGAGCGGGCGCAGCGGACGGCGTGAGGGAGGGCGCCGGCTTCAGCGCTTCCTCGAGCGCCAGCAGCGCGTAGCAGGTCACGAGTGCAGGCTGGTCTTCCTGCCACCGCGTGGTCGCGTTGACCCAGGACCCATCGGGCCGCTGGGCGGCGACCAAGGCGTCGATGAGTTCGTTTCGCCAGTCATGCACGGTGCCGCGTGCATCGGTGATCGTGCGTTCGCCGTTCACGGCCAGGGCGCGCGCCATGGCGTGCCGGTAGTAGAAGAGCCCCTGCGTGCCCAGGCCGGGATTCGCATCGAAGCCCCAGTGCAGCGCGATCCATCCACGGGCGGCCTTCACGCGCGGATCGTCGGGCGAGAGTCCTGCATAGAGCAGGCTCTTCAGGCCCGCATAGGTCATGCTTCCGTAGCTGCGCAGCGTGCGTGGCGTACCCGCGGGGAGCTTCTCGCCGTAGCGGCCTTCGCCGGCGTCCTCGCTGGCGAAGCTCTCGCCCCCGTTGGCCGGGGTGTAGACGAAGCCGCCGTCGTCACTGCCCGACTGCGCCCAGGCCGAGGGGTTGGTGGCCTTCAGGTTCTGCGTGCGCGTGACGAAGGCGAGCGCGCGCTGCACGGCCGGGTCGTCCTGGCTCACGCCGGCATCATGCAGCGCATCGAGCAGCAGCTGCGTGTTCGACAGGTCGGGCCGACCCCACGAGCCGTAGCCGGCGCCGCCGTACCAATCCTTGGTCGAGGTGAGTCCCTCGGTGTGGTCCCATTGGTTCTGCCTGAGCCACTCGACCGACTGCTCGAGCATCGGGAGTTCGTCGGGGCGATCGAGCGCGGCGAGGCCCATGGCGATCGAGGCCGCGACGTAGTTGCCAAGGGCACCTGCCGGATCAGGAACGAAGGAACCATCGGCGAAGGCCTGCTCGCGGATGAAGGCCAGGGCACGCTCCATCGCTCGGTCGGTCGCGCCCCGATCCGGCACGGATGGACCGGCCTGGGCGATGGCCTTCAAGGCCAGGCCGGTCACCGCAGTCGCCGCGGCTTGGCTGGGCTTGGGTTGGTCCGTCCCGGCGGCGGGCTGCTTGACCATCCATCCACCCGATGGATCCTGCGCGGCCACCAGCCACGCGAGCCCCTTGATGAGCGAGGCTCGGGCTCGGGCATCCTGTGACGGCGTGAGTCCATTCCGGTCCGTCGAGTCCGCGATGCGGTGCACGGGAACCACCACCGGTCGCGTCACCGCGGGAGTCGGCGGCGCAAGCGTCGTGATGCGATCGCCCTTGATCCTCGGATCGAGCGGCACGGTCGGCTGCTGGTAGGGCGGTTCGGCGCCGAGGAGGCAGGCAAGCAGGGCAGCAGTCATCATGGCGTGTCGTACAGTACGGCCATGCCCACCGAATCGCTGCGCCGCTCCATGACGCTCGTCACCGCCACCCTTGCGTGCTGCGTTGCAGGCTGTGTACCCGCTGCCTCGCCCACGCCCGCCCGGGCGGAGATGGCACCCACAGGCAAGCAGGATCCTTCGCAGCCTGCCCCGGCGCCGGTCCGGACGACGGCTGAACAGCCGCCCGCTGCCCCTACGGCAGCCGCACAGGAAGCATCGGACCGACCCGCGACGACTGCGCCCCCGGCGGCCGAAGCGGCACCCGCTGCGTTGATCGAGCTCGGGGAGAGCGCGGTCCTCGATGCGTCGCAGCCCACGGTCTCGCCGACCTTCGGCTCAGTGACCGCGTGGGCCGGCAACCGGCTCGTCGTCACAGGCCCCGAGCGCGTCCGCACCGGCGGATTCAACGGACAGGTCGCCACGTTCAGCGAAGCGGATGGCGCGTGGGTGGGAACCCGCGAGCTGGCAGGCATCAGCGACACCTCGGTCTCGGAAACCGTGCTGCAGTCGGTCGTCGGCAACGACGAATGGCTCTTCACGAGTGCGGAAGTGCAAGGTCGTGCAGGTCAGGTCGTGGTCTGGAAGCGTGACGACGGGGCCTCGGGCTGGAAGCAGGTCCAGCGACTGATGCCGCCGGCCACGCGCGCGGAGCCGGCCTTCGGCAGCGCCATGGCGCTCGGCGATGGCTTCCTCGCCGTGAGCGCCGTGGATACGCGGTTCCGTGGCGAGCAGGGGCGCTCCATCGTGGATGCGCCTCGGGTCTACCTGTTCGTGCTGAAGAACGGTTCGTGGTCGGGCGCAGGTTCGCTCTCGCCGGATCCTGCCCTGAAGGCGATCTGGTTCGGGGGCGCGATCGCAGCCTCGGGCGACCAGCTCGCGATCGCGAGCCCAAAGGCCTGGCAGCCAAGCCCCAAGCAGCCCGTGCAGGAGTCAGGCGAGTGCGCCGTGCACGTCTACCGCCGCGGTGCCGACGGTGTGTGGGCGCTCCGGCAGTCGATCCAGCCCCCGGCCGATTGCGCGTGGCCGGGCTTCGGCAACCGGCTCGGCATTCGCGGCAACCTGCTGGTCATCCGCGCGACCGATGTCCCGACGACCGCGGCGCGCATCTTCACCTACGAGGATGGTGCGCAATGGACCCCGTCCGGCGAACTGAAGGCGAGCGCCTCGGGTGGAAGCGGCTTCGGGACCTCCTTCGACGTGGGCGACGGCTTCATCGCCGTCGGCGACACGACCGCGAAGTTGGCCGGTGATCGGATCGGCACCGTGTCGGTGTTCGTGCCCAGCGCAGCGGGCTGGGTGGAGCGCTACGGCCTCCGTCCGACGGTGACCGTGCCGAACCGACGCTTCGGGGTCGGGGTCTGCGTGAACGGCCGTCAGGTGGCCGTCGGCCGGATGCGCAGCGAGTCCGAGGGCATCGAACCCGGCGGGGCGCTGGTCTTCACGATTCCTTGAGGATCCGACGACCTCCGCGGTCCGTCACTGCCACTTGCGGATCACGGTCGCGCCGGTGATGGCGGCCGCTGCGGCCAGCACGTGATTGGTGTACTCGGCGGGGATGGCCATCGGCCAGAGCGGATTGATCGTGACGGCGACCGCGGCGAGCAAGCCGCACCAGGTGGCGGCTCCATCCCGGGCCATGGCCACGGCACCGATGGTCAGCAGTCCGAACGCCGACCACTTGACTGCCGACAGGACGGTGGGGTCCGACAGCCGCTCGGCCAGGACGATCTGGCCGGCGAGCAGCGCGGTGGCGAGCGTGAGCAGGACAAGCACGATCTTCATGGGAATCCCTCGGGCAGCCCGGCGCGGGCCCCCGTATCGTGTATCGCACCATGAAGGGCATTGTCTTTCGCGAATTCGGCGAACTGGTCATCTCCCGCTTCGGTGAGGCCACGTGGGATGCCCTGATCAACGAGAGCCAACTCCCCTCGGGGGGCGTCTACACCGCCGTCGGGACCTATCCCCACCAGGAGGCCGTGACCCTGCTCATGGCGCTCGCGCGCCGCACGGGGGCGTCGCCGGACGACCTGTTGAAGGCGTTCGGTGAGCACCTGTTCGGGGTCCTGGCCTCGCGGTACCCGTTCGCGGTCGCCGGCCATGCCGACCTGTACACGTTCCTGGAGAGCCTCGAAGG
>JBEGNG010000053.1:0-10802 GCA_041182645.1 Planctomycetota bacterium | reverse complement strand
GCGGCGCCCTCGCCGAAGGGCCCGTGCAGTTCGATGGCCTTGGTCACGCGCGTGGTGAACGAGCCGCCCGAGGCGGCACCGTTGTGCAGCATCGGATCACGGGTGCGCAGGTTCCACAGGGTGGGGGTGCGCATCTCGCTCTCATCGGCGTCGCCCTGCTGGACACCGTCACCGAGTCCGCCCATGTTGTGGAGCAGGAAGTCGCTGTACGGCTTGATGGCCTTGTTGCGGATGGCCGACTCCAGGCCGGCGGTGTTCGCCGTGGTCCAGTCGCGCACGTGGCACGCGTTGCAGCCGATGGCATTGAAGACCGCCTCGCCCGACATGCCGCTCTTGGGGGTCTGCGGCGGCTGGGCGAGGTAACGCTGGAAGTGGGTGACGCGGTCGATGAAGCGGTAGCCCATCGCGTCAGGGTGGTCTTCGGGGTCGCTGACCGAATCGCACTCGGCCAGCACCGCGGTGTTGCCGTTCGGGGCGTTCTCGACGGGCTCGAGATCGTTCGTCAGGCCCATCTCGTTGCGGGCGGCGTCGCCCGAGAAGCTCAGGGTCGTGGCGACCTGGGCCTTCCAGCCGAAACGGCCTGCACGAAGCGGGCCGGTCGGGTCCTCGAGCAGGTGCACCCAGTGCACGCGGCCGGAGATGCCGTCGCCGTTGGCGTCAGCGGGGTCCTCGATGGCGGCGATGGCCGCATCCGGGATGGCTTCGATCAGGCCGAACGCCATCGATGAGTTCGTCACGCGCTGCACGAAGATCGTCGCCTCCTCGGGCACGATCTCGGCGCAGGCGGGTGCAAGCGAGAGCGTCTGCAGCAGCGACTGGGTCTCGCCCGGGATCATCATGAACTCACCCTTGTCGTCCATGCCGAAGTGGTTCACCGAGATGCTGCCCCATCCGCCGATCGGGTTGGTGTGGCAGCTCACGCAGTTGCTCTTGTTCATGATGGGGCCGAGGCCCATCTCGAGCGTGACCGGCGTGGAATACGCCTCTTGCCCGGCCCAGAAGAGCTCGACCTCCTTCGCCGAGAGACCGACGAGGGGAGCACCGGCCTTGGGTTGGAGCGGGAACTGGGCGTTGGCCATCGGTGCCACGGCAAGCAAGGTGACCGCAGGCAGCATCATGCGTCGCATCATTCGTTCCTCGTCTCTGAGCGTATGGACTGATCCTGGCAACAACCCTGCCGGCTTCAACCGGCCCACAGACTGTAGATCCCCCGAGCGGGCCTTTCAATAACCCATGAAAGGACAATCGCGAGATTCCCTTCGACTATTCACCCGGCGGACCCCTTGGGCAAGTCGTTGGTCCCGGGCGACACCCAAAAACGGGGCGACCCAGCGGATTTTTGGTCCGTAGGATTGGGGGATGCGCGTTGTGGCCCCTCTGGTGCTCCTGGTCCTGGCAGCCTGCTCCGAGGGGGGAGGGCCGGGCGGAGAGCAGCCTGAGACGAGGGCCCCCGTCCAAACCGCGGGTGATTCGACGGCGGCGTTGCCCGATCCCGCTGCGGTCGACGTGGGCGGCGGCAGCCAGCCCGAGTTGCCTCCAGCGGTGCAGGAAGCCCTGAAGCAGGCCAACGCGCCCGCTCCGCAGCCTCAGCCGGGCGAGGACCGGGCGCGGGTCGCGTTGCAGTTGATTGCCCGCAACCACCCTGACCAAGCCGAGCCTGTGGCGCGCGCGTTGCTTGCCGCACATCCCGATCAACCCCGTGCGGCCTTCGTGCTTGGCCTGAGCCTGCACAAGCAGAAGCGATACGGCGATGCGGTCCCGCTCTTCGAGTCGGCACTGGCCGGCGCAAACGCGATCGATCCGACCCGACGCGCGGAGCAGTTCCCGGAGCACGCCCACGTCGCGCACTTCCTCGGTTGGGCCCGCTACTACGCGGGCGATCTCGCCGGTGCACGCGGAGCCTTCGCCTCGCACGTCGCCGCGGTGCCGACCGCCGGCGACTCGTGGTATGGGCTCGCGTTGGTCGAGATCGATGAGGACCATGTCGACGATGCCGCCGCCGCGCTCGAGCGTGCCTACGCCTGCCTGCCCGAGGCCGAGCGCATCGACGACGCGCGCAGCCGGGATCGGGGCAAGATCCTGGCGCGCCAGGGCGACCTGGCGTTGCGCGCCGACCGGACACAGGATGCGATCGAGCTCTATCGACGGGCGTTGCGTGCCTGGCCCGATCACTACGAGGTCTGGGCCAAGGTCGCTCGCTGCTACGACCGTCTGGGCGATGCCGAGGCCGCCGACCGGGCGCGCGTCGAGGAACTGAAGGCGCGTGAACGCATGGGCCGCCTCACCGACGCACCCAAGGGGTCACAGCCTTGACCGGCTCTCCTACTTTGTGCGGAGCGTGGCTTGCCGACGGTGCGCCCTCGACGGTTGACGTGTCGCGGCACGGCACGGGGCAGCAGGCGGCTTCGGCGCCGGCGAAGCCCATCGCCTTCACCGACGTCACTGGAGCATCGGGCATCGCGGCGACGATGACCAGCGGTGTCCAACCGAGTACGCAGATCCTCGAGGTGAAGGGTGGGGGGCTCGCCCTGATCGATGTCGACGATGACGGTGACCTCGATCTGTTCATGCCCAACGGAGCCACGCTCGCGGACCCCGAGCGGGGGCCGGGCGCACGGCTCTGGCGCAACGACGGTGGCCTGCGGTTCACCGACATCACCGCGGGGAGCGGCATCACCCATCGTGGATGGTCGTTCGGCGTCGCGGCGGGTGACGTTGATGGTGATCGGCGGGACGACCTCTTCATCGCCGGCTTCGGTCGCAACGCGCTCTGGCTCAACCGGGGCGGCGGGCGATTCGTCGACGCGACGGAGCAGTGGGGTGCAGCCGGACCCGGCGGGTGGAGCACAGGGTGCGCGCTCGCGGATCTCGACGGCGATGCCGACCTCGATCTGTACGTGGCGCGGTACCTGGCCTATGACCCGCTGAAGCCGTTGGCCCCGGCGATGTTCAAGGGCCAGCCGGTCATCAACGGTCCCAAGGGGCTCGAGCCGCTGCGGGATGTCGTGCTGCGCAACGATGGTGACCGCTTCACCGACGTGACCGAGTCCAGCGGCGTGGGTTCGGTGGCGCCCGGCTACGGGCTCAACGTGATCGCATGCGACCTGACCGGTGATGGGCTGATCGACCTGTTCGTGGGCAACGACTCGAGCGGCAACCACCTGCACGTCAACCAGGGCGGCATGCGGTTCGTCGAGCGCGCGCGCCGCAGCGGCTGCAGCACGAACCTCGAGGGCATCCAGCAGGCCACCATGGGCGTGGCGCTCGGTGACGTCGACGGCAACGGGCGTCCGGACCTGCACGCGACCGTCTTCTCCAGCGACACGAACACGCTGTTCCTGAACCGTGCGGATGGATTCTGGGATGACCGGTCGAGCCAGTACGGCACCGGCGCCCCGTCGCGCTCGCTCTGCGGCTGGGCGTCCGCCTTCATCGACCTCGACCATGACGGCGACGAGGACCTGTTCACCGTGAACGGACACGTGTACCCCAACGCCACGAAGGCCACGTTCGATTCGGAGTACGCGCAGCCGCGCCTGGTCCTTGAGCGGTCGGGGAACCGATTCGTGCCGCTGCGGTCCGACGCGCCGTGGGTCGCGCAACCGCATCGGGACCGCACGGCGGTCTTCGCCGACCTCGACGGCGACGGTGACGTGGACGCCGTGGTCGGGGAGCTCAATGGCCCGCTGCGCGTGCTGCGCAACGACCACGATGGCTCCGCCGACTGGATCGTCGTTGTTCCTCGCGATACGCGGGCGGCATCGCGCAACCATCGCTCGGTCGGTGCGGTGGTCACGGTCGAGCAGGATGGCCTCGTGCAGCGCCGCTGGCTGGCCGGTGGCGGGCCGTTCCAGTCGACGTTTGCGCCCGAGGCGCACATCGGCTTGCCGGGCCGGGGGCCGGTGAAGGTGACGGTGCGATGGCCCGACGGATTCGAGCAGGTCACGACGGCCGAGCCTGGCAAGCGCCTCGTGCTCGATCGTGGCGCACCGTGATCGGGTGGGGCTCGCGGGCCGTCGCCCGCGACTCAACTAGTGGATGATGATGATGGTCAACCGCTTCTCGCCCTTGGGCAGGTTGACGCGCACGGTGTCGCCGACCCGCGCCTTCATCAGGGCCTGGCCCATGGGGCCGGTCGAGGTGACCTCGCGGTAGGGCAGGTCGTCGGCATCGGTGAGGCTGCTGACGATCTTGTAGCGATCCTCACGGCCGGAGGCCTCGTCGCGGATCGTGACCTCGGCCCCGAGGAACACCATGTCCTTGGGCATCTCGGTCTCGTCGACGACCTGCACGCCGGACAGGCGGGCTTCGAGTTCACGGATCTTGGCGTCGTTGATCGACTTGTCCTCGCGCGAGGCGTGGTAGTCGGCGTTCTCGCGCAGGTCGCCCTGGGCGCGTGCCTCGGCGATGCGCTCGACGAGCTGCTTGTCGAGCGCCCGAAGCGCCGCCAGCTGCGCATCGAGGCGCTCCTTGTCGGCCCGCGTCACGAGTTCCATGGGGAAAAGGTAGTACGCGGGCCGCGCTCACGCAAGCGTGACGGGGCGGCGTGACCAGGCGATCGCCGTGGTGAGCGCAGCGGCGGCGATGATCGCCGCGGCGATCGTGTCGCGCGCCATCGCGGCATTCACCGGCCCGGGGATCGGATCGGCGAGGGTCCACGCCACCGTGAGGGCGCCGGGCAGGGCACGCGCCACGCCGGGCGCGGGCAGGCCGAGCGCGATCCACGGCGCTTCGGGGCCGATCGCGAGCATGACGATGGCGATGCCGGCGAGCGCGCGCCGCAGCGAGCGATCGCTGCGCAGGCCGATCAGCAGGATGCTCGCCACGATGGCGATGGAGGAGACGAGGCTCGCGTCCAGCAGGAGCAGCCGATCGCGGCTCCAGCCTGAGATCGCGCGCAGCGGGAAGACCGTGACGTGCACGAGCACGAGGATCGTGACGGCGTCGAGCAGCACCGTCCGGGTCACCGAGGCCGGCGAGACCAGGCTGAGCCGCGCGATCGGCCAGGCGACGATCGCGCCGGCGCACACCATCAGCGTGAACACCTGGACGGCATGCGCCACGCTGGCGCGGGTGGCGGTTGCAGGAGTCATGAAGCCCGTGCTGACGGCCCAGGCGATTGCAAGCCACGCGAACGAGGCCAGCACGAGCCAGCGGGGCAGCGGCGTGACGGGGGCTGCGCCGGGGCCTCGTTCGGTCATGCCGGGATGCCCGGGCGTGTGCGGGCGGGTGACGCGGGTCCCTTCGATCGATCAGCGCGCGCTGGCGCAGTCCACCCGGACGTCGATGCTCGTCGGATGGCCATGGTCGATGCGCCCGTGCTTCGCATAGAGGAACGAAAGGTACTCCAGCTTCTGGCCCGTCGGCACCTCGGCTGCCGAGGCGGCCGACGGTGCGCGACCCCAGACCACGGTGCTGCCGCCGGTCGTGACGAGTTCGAGCGTGCCGTCCTTGCCATGACGGCCGACGCCGATCGCGGCGATCTGCGCGCGCCAGGGTTGGGCGTCGAGCGTGTGCAGCAGGTCGATCGCATCCGCGAGGGCCGTTCCGCCCCACGAGGCGGCCACCGCCGGGGTCGGGCCCTGCACGCCGAGCACGCGCACGAGGGACGGGCCGTCCTTCGCACGGTAGTCACGCGCCATCCGATGGCCGCGCGCATCGCACAGGTGGTCGACCGGGCCATCGGCGACGAGCGCGGTCGGCGTCGCGTAGGTGGCGATGACCTCGATGCCGTCGTGGTCGACCAGGCGGACCTGCTCGACGGACTCGAACCAGCCCGTCGACGTGAGGTACCGCTGGAGGGTCTGCAGCATTTCGCGGCCGGTGCCGCCGGCCACGATCGACTGGGCCGCGTCCTCGATCGGCTTCATCTCGGCAGCGGTCATCCAGCGGGGCGCATTCGGGAAGCGGATCGCCGTGCGGGCCGAGCTCGAGCCGTAGGCGGAACTGCGCAGGCGGGGCAGGACCACCGTGGCCAGGATGATCAGCAGCGCGGCACAGCCGACCCACGCGCCGATGCCGGCGATGCGCTCGGCCGTGGAGCGCCAGGATGCTTCGGGGGCCTTCGACGACGACGAACGGGACGACATGAGCCGTCTATCGGCCCTTGGTGCATGGCCGGGCGAGAATTCAGGTGCGCCGGCGCGAACCGTCGCGGAGTGCAAGCTCCACGAGCGAGCGGCACAGCGCGGGGAACGGCAGCCCGGCGTGGGCCGCGGCCTTGGGCACCAGGCTCGTGTCGGTCATGCCGGGCATGGTGTTCACCTCGAGCATCCACGGGCCACGCGCATCGATCATGAAGTCCACGCGCGCGAGGTGGCGGCAGCCGAGCGCCCGGCAGACCGATTCCGTGGCCGCCTGGACGCGCTCGGCGACGCCGGGCGGCAGCTCGGGGGCGAGCGCGTAGCGGGTGTCCTTGCGCACGTACTTGGCGTCGTAGTCGTAGAGCCCGTCGGCCGGCACGATCTCGACGATCGGCAGGGCCCGGCCGTCGAGCCAGCCGACGGTGATCTCACGGCCGGTGATGAACTCCTCGGCGAGCATGAGGTCGCGCCTCGTGAACGCCGTGGCCAGCGCCCGCCCGACCGACTCCCGGTCGCGGCAGACGAACAGGTCGACACTCGAGCCGTCGTTGCTCGGCTTGATGACCACCGGCGGCTCGAGGTCGAGCTCGTCCCCGGGCCGCAGCACGCGGGCCCGCGGCGTCGGCACGCCGGCACGCGCCGCGACGGTCTTGGTCGCGGCCTTGTCCATGGCGATCCGCGCCGCGGCCGAGCCGCAGCCCACGAACGGCCGCCCCGAGGCCTCGAGCAGCTCCTGCAGTGGACCGCCTTCGCCCCACGGACCGTGGAGCACCGGGAAGACCGCGTCGCCGGGCATGGCGGCGAGTTCGTCGGCGGTGGGGGCATCGATGGTCAGTTCGTGGACCTCGAAGGTGCCGTCGTCGCGAAGCGCCTGTGCCACGCGTGCGCCGCTGCGGAGGCTGACCTCGCGTTCCGCATCCGGGCCGCCCTTCAGGACGAGCACGCTCCTGCGGCTCATGAGCCGTCCCCGCGTCGGCTCCAGAAGACGACCTCGGTCTCCAGACCCAGGCCGGTGCGGTCGTGCACCGCGCGCTGGGCGATGCGTACGAGCTCGCGCAGGTCATCGGTGGTCGCGCCCGGATCGCAGGTGAAGAAGTTCGCGTGCCGGTCGCTGATGAACGCCTTGCCGACGCGGTGTCCCTTGAGTCCCGCCTCGTCGATCAGCCTGCCTGCGCTGACGCGCTGGCCGCTGGCCGGGTCCACCGGGTTCTTGAACATGCATCCGGCCGCCTGGTTCGACATCGGCTGGACCGACTTCTTGTACGCCATGTACTCCTGCACGCGGGCGCGGACGGCCAGCGGGTTGTCCTCGCGCATGGAGAAGGTCGCCCAGGCGATCACGCCCTCGGGCAGGGTCGCGTGACGGTAGGCGAAGTGCAGTTCGGACCGGGCGAACACGCGCAGCTCGCCGTCGGGCCGGACGATGGCGACCGCATGCACCGCATCGCCGATTTCACCGTACCGGCCGCCGGCGTTCATCGCGATGGCGCCGCCCACGTGCGCAGGGATGCCGGTCATGCCCTCGATCCCGGAGAGCCCACGCCGCGCGCACTCGGTGACGAGCTTCATGAGCTCATGGCCGGCGCCGACCTTCATCAACTCGATGCCGCCCTCGGTGTTCACCTCGAGCGAGGCGAAGGCCGGGTGCGCCAGGCTGATGACCACGCCCTCGACCCCGGCATCGTCCACGAGCAGGTTCGCACCGGAGCCGAGCACGCGCGTGCGGACCTGGTTGTGGCGGCACCGCCGCACCAGTTCGGCCAGCGCGGCGGGGGAGCGTGGCGTGACCAGCGCGTCGGCGCGGCCGCCGATGCCGAACCACGTGAGCGGACCAAGCGGTGCATCGGCCTGCACCTGCACGTCCAGGTCGCTGAAGAGGCTGGTCCAGTGACGGTCCATCGTGGTGGTCACGGCGTGGTCCTTGCGGCACGGGCTTCCCCGGCTCCGGTGCCGCGGGCCAGCCAGTCGCGCCCGATCTCCCAGACCGGGCCGGCACCCATGACGACGACCAGGTCACCGTCGCGGGCGATCTCGTCCAGGCGGTCCACGATGCCGTCGAAGGTCGGGATGTGCCAGGCCTGCGCGCCGCGGTCGCGCAGCCGGGCGACGAGGTCAGCGCTCGACACGCTCTGGGCATCCTCGGCGCTGTCGCGCACGAAGTAGATGTCGGGCACGAGCACGATGTCGGCGTGGCCGAACGACTGCGCGAACTCGTCGAGCAGGTGGCGCGTGCGGCTGTGCTGGTGGGGCTGGAAGACGCAGACGAGCCGCGTGGGTGCGAGGCCGGCCCGGATCGCGCGCAGCGTGGCGTCGACCTCGGTCGGGTGGTGGCCGTAGTCGTCGTAGACGCGGGCGGTTCCGCCGCTGGCCAGGGCGCGGTCGCCCATGTGCTGCAGGCGTCGATCGACGCCGCCGAAGGTCGAGAGGCCGTGCTCGATGCGCTGGCGTTCGGCCCCGACCCAGGTGGCCAGGATGCCGGCCGCTGCGGAGTTGAGCACGTTGTGGTCGCCCAGCAGGCGGCTGGTCCATCGCAGCAGTTCCGAACCGCGGTGCGAGACGCTGCATTCGCGCGAGTCGGCATCGAACTGCACGCGGTAGTCGGCCAGCGCCGCGAAGCCGAAGGAGCTGACGGCGCACGACAGGCCCGCGGTCACGCGGCGCCGGTGCGCGCCGTCGTGGGCGATCAGCAGCCGGCCGCCCTGCGTGCGGTCCGGCAGCCGCGCGGCGAAGGCATTGAACGAGGCGATGATCTCGTCGAGGCCGCCGGTGTAGAAGTCGAGGTGGTCCTCCTCGATGTTGTTGATGAGCGCCAGCGTGGGCCGGTGGCTGTGGTACGAGCGGTTGTACTCGCACGCTTCCGCGACCATGACTCCGGGTGCGCCGGCGAGCGAACCCGCCGGGATGGCCTCGCTGCCCACGCGGCTCCCGCCGCCGATCTGGCTGCAGGTCGCGCCGACGATGAAGCTCGGATCGATGCCCGCGGTGATGAGCACGTGGGCGAGCATGCCGGTGGTCGTGCTCTTGCCGTGGGTGCCCGCGATCGAGATGCCCGTGCGGCCGATCATGACGCGGCCGAGCGCCTGGGCGTAGTTCAGGACCTCGGTGCCGCGCCGGCGGGCGGCCTGCAGCAGGGGGTGGTGGTCCTTCACGGCGGCGCTCGCCACGACGAGGTCGCACGGGGGCAGCTCCGTCGGCTGCGCCTCGACCGTCACGGCGATGCCGTCGGCGCCGAGCCTGTCCAGCACTTCGCTCCACGACTGGTCGGTGCCGCTCACGCGCGCACCGCGCCGTTGCAGCAGCTGCGCGAGGCCGCTCATGCCCGATCCCCCGACGCCGATGAAATGGACGCGTTTCCCGCCGAAGACCGGATCGGTCGACGCCGACTGCGCCGTTGCCTGGCCGCACTGCCCAGCTGCTTCGCTCCGCATGCGCTTCACGCCTTCCTGGCCATGCCACTCGTCCTCGCTGCACCTGCCGGGCATCCGTTCCCGGCTCCGACCGATCCTACCCAAGGGCAGGCGGTCCGTGAGCATCGGACGGTGGGTTCATCGGCTCGCCGTGCCGCGTTGCATCGACGATTGTCCCGCCCGGGAATCCATACACTCCGGCCATGGCCAAGAGCGACGAGACGGTGCGCGCCCACGTGCTCATCGTGGACGATGAGCCGGAGCATGCGCAGACGATGGCCGACGCGCTGCGCAAGCCCGGTCACGCCTGCACGGTCGTGCACTCGGCGGCCGACGCCGCGGCGGAGCTCGAGGGCGGCATGTACGACGTCATCGTGACCGACCTCGTCATGGAGCGCCCGGACGCCGGTCTGGCCGTGCTCGCCCAGGCCAAGGCCAGCCAGCCGCAGGCAGAGACCATCCTGGTGACCGCCCACGGCGATGTCCCGACCGCCAAGGCGGCGCTCCAGGGGGGTGCCTACGACTTCATCGAGAAGCCGCTCGACCTGGTCGTCTTCCGCAACCTCGTCCAGCGGGCGGCCCAGACCGTCGCCCTGCGCCAGCAGAACCGCAGCCTCAAGTCGCAGCTCGATGCCGCCTACGGCGTGGACGGCATCGTGGGGCAGTCGGCGGCCATCCAGCAGGTGCTGCGGACGATCCACCAGGTGGCGCCGTCGACGATTCCCGTCCTCATCACGGGCGAGAGCGGCACCGGCAAGGAGCTCGTCGCCGCGGCGATCCATCGACACTCCAAGCGCAAGGAGAAGCGCTACGTCACCTTCAACGCCGCCGGCCAGGCCGAGAGCCTGCTCGAGGACCAGCTCTTCGGGCACGTGCGCGGAGCGTTCACGGGCGCCGACCGCGACCGCGAGGGTGTCTTCGAGTACGCCGACAAGGGAACGGTCTTCCTCGACGAGATCGGGGACATGCCCGTCACCATGCAGCCCAAGCTGCTGCGGGTGCTCGAGTCAGGCGACGTGATCCGGCTGGGCAGCAACGACCTGCGCAAGGTCGATGTCCGGTTCGTCAGCGCGACCAACCGCGACCTGCGCGAGTCGATCGCCGCGGGCAGGTTCCGCGAGGACCTCTTCTTCCGGCTCAAGGGGGTCGAGATCCGGCTGCCGTCGTTGCGCGAGCGGCGCGAGGACATCCCGCTGCTCGTGAACCACGGGATCGGGCGCTACGCCAAGGAGCTCGGCCGTCAGCCCATGCCGGTGACGCAGGCCGCGATGATGCGGTTGACGGCGTACGACTGGCCCGGGAACGTGCGCGA
>JBEGNG010000052.1:0-17262 GCA_041182645.1 Planctomycetota bacterium | reverse complement strand
CTACTGTCTCCAGGAGTTCCTCACCGTCAAGTCGGACGATGTGCTCGGCCGTACGCGGATGTACGAGAGCATCGTGAAGGGAGAGAACCTCCTGGAAGCTGGGCTTCCCGAATCCTTCAACGTGTTGCTGAAGGAACTCCAGTCGTTGGCGTTGGATGTTGACCTTCGGGAGGACAAAGATGTCCTCGCCCAGGGTTCCTGATTCCGAAACTCATTGACCTCCTGCGGAGTTCTCCATGAAGGACGTCTACAATCTTTTCGAGAAGCCCAAGAATCCGCTGCAGTATGTGGCGGTGCGCATTTCGCTTGCCTCCCCGGAGAAGATCCGTAGTTGGTCTCACGGCGAAGTAAAGAAGCCGGAGACCATCAATTACCGTACCTTCAAGCCGGAGAAGGATGGCCTCTTTTGTGCCAAGATCTTCGGACCCGTGAAGGACTACGAGTGCCTGTGCGGCAAGTACAAGCGCATGAAGCACCGCGGGATCACCTGCGAGAAGTGCGGTGTGGAAGTCATCCAGGCCAAGGTTCGTCGCGAGCGTCTGGGCCATATCGAGCTGGCCACCCCCGTGGCCCACATCTGGTTCCTGAAGAGCCTCCCCAGCCGCATCGGGAACCTTCTCGATGTATCCCTGAAGGATCTGGAAAAGGTTCTGTATTGCGAGTCCTACATGGTGACGTCGCCTGGCGAGTCCAACCTGAAGGAAGGCGAGATCCTTTCTGAGGAAGACTACCAGGAGGCGATCCGGACCTTCGGCTATGGCTCCTTCGACGTCGGCGCGGGTCACCCGTCCGGCGGGGCCCGAGCCCTGCACGCCCGCGAGCGAGATGCCGTGCTCCTCCGCCATCTTGCGGGCGGTCGGGGTTGCCTTCTGGCCGGTGTCCGTCGCCGCGGACTTGGCCGCTTCCGCCGCAGCGGTGCCCATCGGCCGCACGCCGCCGCCACCGCCGGCGGGCTTGGCCGCCGCGGTGTCGATCTGCGCGACCGCGGCACCGACCTTCTGGTCGCTGCCCGAATCGGCCTTCACCCGCAGCACGCCCGCGGCGGGCGCGAGCAGTTCGAGCGTGGCCTTGTCGCTCTCGATCTCGTTGAGCAGTTCGTCCTTCTCGACCCAGTCGCCATCACCGCGCTTCCACTGCCCGAGTCGGACTTCGGTGATGCTCTCGCCGGGGCTGGGGATCTTGACGTCGGTCATCTGTGCCATGGTGCCTCGCAGGGGATTGTGTCACGGCTCGCGCGGGTCTGCACGAGCGATGGTTCAGGAGCGCGTGCCGGCGGGCTTCGCGCCGGCCTTGGCGGGTGCGGATTCGAAGAGCGTGCCGTCGGCGTCGGATGCGGCGAAGACCGACTCGATGAGCGCGGCCTCCTCCTTCTTGTGCATCTTCTCGCTGCCGGTCGAGGGCGAACCGCACTCGACGCGGCTGCGGCAGGCCGGGTTGATGCCGAAGCGGTCCATGAGCTGCGCCTGCACGTAGCGGTACATGCCCGAGTTGCGGGCCTCTTCCTGCGCCACGCCGACGGTGGCGCCGGGGTACCGGGCGAGCACGGCACGCAGCGCTTCCTCGGGGAAGGGCGAGACCTGCTCGAGCCGCACGAAGGCGTTCGCCGTGTCACCGAGTTCCTGGCGCTTCGCGTCGAGGATGTGGAAGAACTTGCCGTGGCAGAGCCACACGTTCCGCACGGCCTTGGGATCGGCCTTCTCGTCGTCGATCACCGTGCGGAACGAACCCTCGACGAACTCCGCGCCGAGGCTCTGCGCCGCCGGCAGGCGGAGCATGCTCTTGGGGCTCATGACGACCAGCGGCTTGCGCCACGCGGCCTTGAGCTGGCGTCGCAGCAGGTGGAAGACCTGTGCCGTCGTCGACGGCGAGCAGACGCAGATGTTGTCGCCGTCGGAGAGCTGCAGGAAGCGCTCCATGCGCGCGCTCGAGTGCTCCGGCCCGAGGCCTTCGTTGCCGTGGGGCAGCAGGAGCGTCATCGCCGATGCGCGGCGCCACTTCACCTGGCCGGTCGTGATGTAGCAGTCGATGAACACCTGGCCGCCGTTGGCGAAGTCGCCGAACTGCGCCTCCCAGATCACGAGCGAGTTGGGGTCGTTCAACGAGTAGCCGTACTCGAAGCCCAGGCACGCGCTCTCGGTGAGCGGGCTGTTGAAGACATGGAACATGCCGCCGGTGGTGCCGGCGTACTCGGCGAGCGCGTTCCAGGTCGCGCCGGTCTTCTGGCAGGTGACGACGGCATGTCGGTGGCTGAACGTGCCGCGCTCGACGTCCTGGCCGGTCAGGCGCACCTTCGCGCCCTCGGCGATCAGCGAGCCGTACGCGAGCAGTTCCGCCTGCGCCCAGTCGACGCGCTCGTCCTTGGCGAAGCTCCCCCGTGCACCGACGATCTTCTCGATCGTCTTGTGCGCCGTGATGCCGTCGGGCTTGGCGGCCAGCGCCTTGGCGACGGCCTTGAGTGCCTTCTCAGGCACGCCGGTCGGCACGTCATCGGTCGAGAGCCGCGGTGCGACGCCCGTCCAGGCGCCCTCGAACCCGGGGCGGATCGGATCGATCACGCTGGCCTTGGCCTGCTCCTGCGCGCGGTCGAGCGTGTCCCAGTAGGCCTTCGACTGCGCCTCGAACGCCGCGGCGTCGAGCACGCCCTCGGCGGTGAGCCGCTCGGCGTAGCGCTTGACGACCGAGCCCGCGGCCTTGACGCGCTGGTAGAGCACCGGCTGCGTGTAGGTCGGCTCGTCGGCCTCGTTGTGGCCGTTCTTGCGCCAGCACCACATGTCGATGACGGTGTCGGTGCGGAACTCCTGCCGGTATTCGAACGCCAGCTGCGCGACCCAGGCGCAGGCCTCGGGGTCGCCGCCGTTGACGTGGAAGACCGGGACCTCGACACCCTTCGCGTAGCCGGTCACGTACTCGCCGGTCGAGCCGTCCTCGAGGTCGGTCGTGAAGCCGACCTGGTTGTTGATGACCAGGTGGAGCGAGCCGCCGACGTTGTAGCCGGCGAGCCCCATCATGTTGAAGCACTCCGCCGTCGTGCCCTGCCCGGCGAACGCGGCGTTGCCGTGCACCACGACCGGCACGTGCAGCAGCCCGTCGAGGTCGCGGTCCGCGTCGCGGCGCGCACGGGTGCGGCCGAGTGCGACGGAGCCGACGAACTCCAGGTGCGAGGGATTCGAGCAGAGCGACACGCGGACGCTGCCGCCGTCGAGCGTGGTGCGGTCGCTGCTGTAGCCCTGGTGGTACTTCACGTCGCCGCCGCCGCGCTCGAAGTCGGCCTGCCACGACTCCTCGAAGTTCGACATCATCTGCTCGGGGCGCTGCCCGAACTGGTTCACCATCATGCCCAGGCGGCCTCGGTGCGCCATGCCGATGATGAGCTCCGCCGTGCCCAGCCGCGGCGCGAGCTGGATCCAGGTCTCCATGATGAGCGCGGCGCTCTCGCCGCCCTCGATGCCGAAGCGCTTCTTGCCGATGTAGCGCGTCGCGAGGAAGTTCTCGAACGACTCGGCCTTCATGAGCTGCTCGAGCAGGAACCTCCGCCCGTTCTCCGAGAGCACGGGACGGTTGCGACCGGCCTCCATGCGCTGCGTGAGCCAGGCGCGCCTGGACGCATCCTGGATGTGCATGAACTCGACGCCCACGCTGCGGCAGTAGGTCTCCTCGAGGCACTCGAGGATCGCCGAGAGGGGGCTGGGGTTGGGCAGCGGCAGCGTGCCCGGATCGAAGGGTTGCCCGAGGTTGGAGTCATCGAGCCCGAATGCGTCGAGGGAAAGCTCGGCCGGGTAGGCCCGAGTGGTGCCGAGCGGATCGAGCTGTGCGGCTTGGTGGCCGATTTCCCGGAAGCGGACGATCATCGCATCGACGCCGCGCTGCGCCTGGCTGACGCCGGCGGCTGGGGTCGACGCCGCGGGGGCCGTCGCTGCAGGCGCTCCGCCCTTGGCGGGAGTGGGGCGAGCAAGGCCCAGGTCGAAGCCCAGGAAGAACTGCCGCCACCCGGCGTCCACCGAGTGCGGGTCGCGCTTCCACGCCGCGTACTGCTGCTCGATGAAGGCTGGATCCCAGGCGTTCACGGACTGGGCAGCGTGGGCGGATGAGTGACCTGACGCCGACGAATGGGTCGACACGGGCGATGCTCCTGGCGGGGCGTGCGAGACCGGCGTTGGACAGCACCAGCCGGGCGGCCGAGGATAGGGCAAATCCGTCGGGGATTCACGGTCAAACTCAGCCTTCAGGCACCCTGCACGGTGGATGCCTGGCGAGCGTCCGGGAATCGGCTCGGTTGGGGGCGACTAGAGCAGCGCCACGGGGTCGACGTCGACCGCGAGGTGGTCGCTGGGCACGATCGCCCCGCACGACCGCCCCGCCGCGATGAGTTGCTGCAGCGCCGAGGCCGTGGGTGCGAGCAGTTCGATCTGAACCCGGAACCGATCGTTGATGCGGGCGATCGGGCAGTCCGCCGCAGGTCGGATCAGCACGCCGGCTGCCGATGGCAGCGTCAGCAGGCGTTGGACCACGGCCCGGCCCGCCGAGAGCGCCCGATCGTGGTCGGCGTCGCGGACCACGATCCTGGCCAGTCGCTTCGTCGGCGGGAGTCCGAACGCCGCCCGAGCCGCCAGTTCGGAGGCCGCAAACGCCTCGAAATCCTGTGAGGCCGCCCACTGGATGGCAGGGGCATCCGGCTGGAACGTCTGGACGATGGCCAGGCCGGCGGCGTCACCGCGGCCGCACCGGCCAGCGACTTGGCTCACGAGTTGATAGGTTCGCTCGGTCGCGCGAAAATCAGGCAAGTTCAGAGCAGTATCGGCACTGATCACACCAACAACGCGGACGTTCGGGAAGTCGAGACCCTTGGCGATCATCTGCGTCCCGAGCAGGATCCGCACGTCTCCTCGGCCGAAGCGTCCGAGAACATCATGGAAGTGTGCCGCCGTCTGGGTGGTGTCCCCGTCCACGCGGGCCAAGGCGCCTGCAGGCAGGTCGGGGAAGGTGCGCTCGAGTTCCTCCTCCACGCGCTGCGTGCCGAGCCCGAAGATGCTGATCGGGCCGCGGCAGACCGGGCAGCGCTCGGGAAGCCGCAGCTCCGAGAGGCAGTGGTGGCAGCGCACGAAGCCGCCCTTGGGAAGTCGAGTGTCGCGGTGGGCAACCATCCCGGCGTCGCAGCGGTCGCACTCCATGCACCAGTCGCATCCCTTCGCGGCACACACGATCGAGTTGGCGTAGCCGCGCCGGTTCAGCAGGATGATCGCCTGCCCGCCCTCATCCAGCGTGCGTCGGAGCGCCCGTTCCAGGGTCGGCCCGACCAGGTGCACGCGGCGGTCGGACCAGGCGCGCTGCTCGGCGCGGAAATCCACGAGCTCAACACGGGGCGTGCGAAGGCCGGGCGCGCGCCGCGTGAGTCGGTGCAGCGAGACCGTGCCTCGCTCGGTGGCGTTCCACCAGGTCTCGAGGCTCGGCGTGGCGCTGCCCAGCAGGATCGGGCACCCCGCCAGGTGCGCTCGGCGGATCGCGGTGTCGCGCCCGTGGTAGCGCGGTTGCTGGTCCTGCTTGTAGCCGGTGTCGTGTTCCTCGTCGACGATCACCAGGCCCAGCTCGCCGTCGGGAATGGGTGCGAAGATCGCGCTGCGGGCCCCGACGACCACGCACGGCCCGGCTTGCGCGGACAGCCCCCATTGCTCGTGCCGCTGCGCGGCCGTCAGCCCGCTGTGCAGCACGAGCACGCGGTGCTGCGACAGCCGCGCCATGACCCGCCCGCTGGTCTGTGGCGTGAGCGCGATCTCGGGGACCAGCAGGATCGCGCTGCGCCCGCGCGCGAGCGTGCGCTCGATGAGCTGCAGGTAGACCTCGGTCTTGCCGCTGCCGGTCACGCCGAACAGAAGGTGCTGCGAGAAGCCCGCGTTAGCGGATGTCGCCACGGCGTCGACGGCGGCGCGCTGCTCGTCCGTCAGGTCCGGCACCGCCAGCGTGCCCACGGCCGCATCGGCCCAGGAAGCCTGCACCTCCGTGCGCTCGATGGCCCGGACGATGCCGCGCCGAGCGAGGCCGCGCAGCGGTTCACGCGTCGCCACGCCGGCGCGCTCGAGCAGCATCGCTTCGTCGAGTTCGGTGCCCGCCGCCTCGAGGCACGCGATGATCGCCCGCTGCTGCGCGCTGAAGCGGCCTTCGCGGGACGAGTCCTGCACGAGGATCCATGAGCGGCGCGTGACCGAGCCCACGCGCCTGCGCACGGCCGACGGCACCATGTTGGCCAGGGTCACGCCGATGGGTGCGCCGTAATAGGCGCTGATCCATCGGCCGAGCGCCAGCAGTTGGCCGGGCAGGGGCATCGCCGCGTCATCGCGCGCATGCACGGGCTTCACGCGCGAGGGGTCGAGCGACCCGAGCAGTTCGACGCCGCCACGCTGCACGACGTAGCCATCGACGAGGCTGCCGCCGCGACCGAGCGGCACGGTGACGCGCTCGCCCTCGCGCAGGTCGGCCAGCGCCGGCGGCACCGCATAGGAGAGACCATCGGGGTAGCGGTCCACGCCGCGCTCGACCGCGACGTGCACCACGCCGTGTTCGAGCGATGCCGGCGCGGACGCGGCATGGCCGACGGGGTTCGCCCCCGCGTTCGGCGCCGCACCATCGGCATCCTCGGGACCGAAGAGTCCTGCGCCGTCGGCGCGCCTGGCCATGGGCCTAGGTCCCGACCGGTACGGCCTTGGCGGCCTCGGCGGGAGCGGCCTGGGCGGTCGCCATGTCGTGACCCTGGATCGGCTGGCCGGACTCCATCATGGCGATGAAGCAGTCGAAGAGGTAGTCGCTGTCGTGCGGGCCCGGCGATGCTTCCGGGTGGTACTGCACGCTGAAGATCGGCTTGGTCCGGTGCCGGAACCCGGCGCACGTGCCGTCGTTCAGGTGGACGTGCGTGACTTCGCCGCCGACGGCCTCGAGCGAGGCCGGATCCACGCAGAAGCCGTGGTTCTGGCTGGTGATCTCGACGCGGCCGGTGAGCAGGTTGCGCACGGGCTGGTTGCTGCCGCGGTGGCCGAACTTGAGCTTGTAGGTGCGCGCGCCGAGCGAGAGCGCCAGGAGCTGGTGCCCGAGGCAGATGCCGAAGGTGGGCACGCTGCCAGCCACCGTGCGGAGGGTGTCGATGGTGGCCTGGACCGCGGCCGGATCGCCGGGGCCGTTGCTGATGAAGAGCCCATCGGGCTTGTGGGCCATCAGGTCGGCCGCCGATGCATCGTGCGGCATGGCGATGACCTCGCAGTTGCGCTCGACGAGGTTCCTGTAGATGTTGCGCTTCGCGCCGCAGTCGAGCGCGACGACCTTGAGCCGCCGCACCGCCCGCCGCACCAGGTGCTCGCCGCGCGGCACCCAGTCACCGAGGTCTTCTTCCCACACGCTTGCGCACGAGGGGCTGACATCGCTGGCCAGGTCCTGGCCGGCCATCGATGCAGCGGCCTGCGCTCGTGCGACCAGGTCGGCATCGCTCAGCGAGGCATCCGTCGAGATCACGCCGTTCATGGCGCCGCTGGTTCGGAGGATCCGCACGAGGGCCCGGGTATCGATGCCCTGGATGCCCACGATGCCGTGGCTGGCGAGCCAGGACGAGACGTCGTTGCATGCCCGGTAATTGCTCGTCATGCGCGAGAGCTCGCGAACGACGAAGCCGGCGACGCACGGCTTGCCGCTCTCGACGTCATCGGCCGCCACCCCATAATTACCGATCTGTGGCGCCGTCATGACGAGAATCTGGCCCGTGTAGCTCGGATCCGACAGGGCCTCTTGGTAGCCGCACATCGCCGTGTTGAAGACAACCTCGCCGGTGCCCTGCACCGACGAGGCACCGAAGGCGGTGCCGTGGAAGACCGCGCCGCTCGCCAAGGCGAGGCGCGCCGGGATCGACGCATGCTGATTCATCGCGGGCCGATGGTAGCGATTGGTGGGAGCCGCTTCGACCTGTCTTGCGAATGTTCGGTGGATGGCGGTACGCTCTGCGACCCGCCGCTCGCGGCCAGTCCGACCGCCCCACGACCGATTGTCAAGATTGCCCCCCACGGAGCGCCCCGCATGCACTGCCAGCCCTTTGCCCGCTTCCTGATCGCCTCGTCCGTCGCCGCGACCCTGCTCGCCATGCCGACGATCGCCCAGGACGGCCGCCCGGCACTCGACGATCCCTCGGCCGACCAGCCCGCGCCCCGCGGCCGAGCCGCGACGAATCCCGCGCCCACGCAGGCCGACCGCGACGCCGCCTCGGCCCGCCGTGCCCGCCTGGTCACCGACACGCTCCGCTCCGAAGCCAAGGCCCAGGCCTCGGCCGGCAACTGGGAAGCCGCGCTCGACTACTGGAACGAGGTGCTCAAGTCGGTCCCCGGCGACAAGGAAGCCCTCGACGGCGTCGAGCAGGCCCGCGCCGCGATGAACCAGGGCTTCGATGGTCGACACCGTCGCCGACGACATCTCGCTGCTGCGCCAGCGCCGCGAGGTCGAGGCCCAGTCGGCCGTCCGCCGCGCCACCGAACTCAAGCAGAAGGGCGACTTCGACGGCGCCATGCGCGTCATGACCGCGGCGCGCCTGAAGATCGAGCAGGCCCGCGACTACCTGACGCCGGGCATGGTCGACTCGCTGATGGTGCAGATCGACGAGCTGATCGCCGACATCAACGAGAGCCGCACGCTCTCGCTGATGGTCGAGCAGGACAAGACCCGCGAGCAGGCCAGCCGCACCGCCCGCGACCAGCAGCGCGCCGAGCAGTCCAAGCGCGACCAGGTCGTCAACGAGAACATCCGCCGCGTCCGCGAGCTGCAGCTGCAGCAGAAGTACGACGAGGCCCTGACGCTGCTCGACGCGACCCTGACGCTCGACCGCTACAGCCAGGCGGCCCTCGCCCTGCGTGATGCGATCGAGACCGCCAAGAGCTACCGCGACTACAGCGTCGCCATCGGCGAGCGCGCCCGCGGCTACACCCAGATGTCCAAGGATGCGATCGAGGGCATGATCGCCCCGCGCCGCAACGTGCTCGGCGCCGGCCCGAAGTCGACCAACGGCAAGATGGTCTACCCCGAGGACTGGCGCCAGCTCTCGCTGCGCCGCTCCGGCGCCGCTGGCTTCAGCGACTCGGCCGCCGATTCGCAGGTCCTCGCCTCGATCGAATCGACGCCGGTGAACCTCGCCGCGGCCGACTACTCGCTCGAGCAGGCGATCGACGTGATGGAGAAGATCGCGCGCACCGACAATCCCGGCCTCAACATCGTGCCCGACTGGCGCGCCCTTGCCGAGGCGGGCATCGACCGTGAGGCCCGCGTGCGCCTGGATGCGCTCGAAGGCGTGCCCATGGACGTGGCGCTCACCCGCGTGCTCGAGCAGTACGGCGAGGGCCCGTCGAGCCCGGCGTTCACCGTCACCGACGGCATGGTCGTCGTCAGCACGCCCGAGTCGATCCGCCGCAACGTGATGATCGAGGTGTACGACATCCGCGACCTGCTGCTCGAGATTCCCTACTTCGACAACGCGCCCGACTTCAGCCTCGAGAAGGGCATCAGCCAGGGCACCGGCGACGGCCTGACCCCCTCGCAGGGCGGCCAGCTCTTCGGTTCGAAGAAGGACGAACGCCCGGCCAAGACGCGCGAATCGATCGAGCAGGACGTGATCGACCTGATCCAGATGCAGACCGCCGACGTCGGCGACTGGAAGGACCAGGGCGGCAACACCGGCTCCGTCTCGCCGATGAACGGCAACCTGATCGTGACCAACACGGCCCAGGCGCACCGCGAGATCGAGGGCCTGCTCAACAAGATGCGCGAGGTCCGCGCCCTGCAGATCGCGATCGAGGCCCGCCTCATCAACGTCGACCTCGAGTGGTTCGAGCAGATCGGCATCGACTTCGACCTCTACTTCAACTCGAACCCGGCGATGTACGACGCGGCCGTGGCGCAGGACCCCAACTTCCAGCTGCGCGACTTCTTCTTCCAGAACATCCCCGGCTCGGCGCCGCCGCAGGGCAACAGCAACATCGGTCGCCTGCGCAATCCCGTGACGTTCACGGGCATCGGCCAGGACAGCGACCTTCCCGGCGCGGTCCCCAACACCGGCGGTGCCGTCGGCGTGGGCAACGGTGGCGACATCGACTACACCTACCCCGGCCAGTTCTTCAACCCCGTCGGCGTGCGCCGCGAGGGCGAGGCGTACGGTTCCAGCGGTGAATCCAACGGCTTCTCCCCGGTGAACGTGCAGCAGGAAGGCCTGCCGCTGGTCAACGCGCTCGCCGCGGCCAGCCAGTCGCCGTTCGTGCTCGCCGCGCTGGGTTCGCCGGCCCTCTCGACGGGCTTCACCTACCTCGACGACGTCCAGATCGACCTGCTGGTGCAGGCGACGCAGGCCGACCAGCGCAACTCGGTGCTCACGGCGCCGCGCCTGACGCTCTTCAACGGCCCTACGTGTCGGGCCTCGAGCCGATCACCGGCAACAACGCCGCAGGCTTCGAGCCCGAGACCAACGTCGTCTTCGAGGGCTTCGTCCTCGACCTCGACGCGGTCATCAGCGCCGACCGCCGCTACGTCACCATGAACGTGCGCTTCGGCCTGAACGAGAACGTGAGCTTCACCCCCGTCACCGTGACCGGTGCCGCGGGCGGCGGCGGCGGCGACGGTGGCGGCGGCCGGGCCTCCCAGTTCTCCGGCACGATCCAGCTGCCGAGCCTCCAGGGTTCGGAAATCCGCACCTCGGTCAGCGTCCCCGACAAGGGCACGATCATGCTCGGCGGGCAGATCCTGATGAACGAGATCGAGATCGAGGTCGGCGTGCCGGTCCTCAGCAAGATCCCGATCGTCAACCGCTTCTTCACGAACCGCCTGACGACCCGCAGCGAGAAGACCCAGATGCTGCTCATCCGTCCCGAGATCATGATCCAGCAGGAGATGGAGGACGACCTCTTCCCCGACCTGCGGTCGCAGCTCGGCGAGGGTTCCGCCGGCGGCTTCTGATCCAGTCCTCCAACCCCTCGGGGAAGCACCATGGCCAACGACAGTTCCCGCCTGCGCATCAGCGCCGTCAACGACGTGGTGCGCATCGACTTCGTCGACCGCGACATCCTCGACGAGGCCACGATCCGCCAGATCGGGCAGGACATCCAGCGCAAGCTCGAGCCGATGACCGCGCCCAAGGTGCTCATGTGCTTCACCGTGGTCGAGCATCTCTCGTCCGCGGCGCTCGGCACGCTGATCACCGTCAACAGCCTCGTCAAGAAGAAGGGCGGTTCGCTCCGCCTGGCCGAGATCCGGCCCGAGATCCTCGAGGTCTTCTACATCACGAAGCTGAACAAGCACTTCAGCATCGACGAGTCCGCCGAGGCCGCCCTCAAGGCGCTCGCCTGAGCACTGCCATGCCGGCGCGCATCGAAGGCCACGCGATCCTCCGCGGCCCGCGTGCCGAGATCGACGCGTCGCAGGCCGCGGTCGAGCAGGCGATGGCCCAGCATGGGTACGGGCGCGAGGCCCTCTTCGCGGTCCGGCTCGCGCTCGAGGAGGCGCTCGTCAACGCGATCCGCCACGGCAACCGCCACGTGCCCGACGGCACGGTCGACTTCCGCTGGAGCGTCGATGCCGACGAGGCGCGCTTCGACGTGCGCGACCAGGGCGAGGGCTTCGATCCCGATGCCGTGCCCGACCCGACCGAGGACGACAACCTCGAGATCCCCTCCGGCCGAGGCATCATGCTGATGAAGGCCTACATGTCCGAGGTCGAGTACCGCGACCCGGGCAACCATCTCGCGCTGGTCTACAGGAAGTCGAAGCACGCATGAGCACGATGACGCAGCCGTTGCGGGTGGGGGTGGTGGGCTGCGGCCGCATGGGCCGTCACCACGTGCGCGTGGCCAGCCAGGCCGAGGGTGCCGAGCTCGTCGCCATCGCCGATGCGAGCGAGGAGCGCCGCACGACGCTGGCCGAGCAGTTCGGCGGGACGCCGTGCGCAAACCTCGATGAGCTGCTGCGCGTCGGAGTGGACGCGATCGTGGTCGCCACGCCGACGGTCACGCACCGTGAGATCGTGCTGCGGGCCGCTGCGGCCGGCGTGCACTGCCTCGTCGAGAAGCCGCTGGCCCCGGACGAGCGCACCGCCACGGAGATGGCCGGCGCCGCCGACCGGGCCGGCGTGGCGCTGCAGGTGGGCCACGTGGTGCGCTACGACCCCGTGATGGTCGCGGTGCGCGGCCTCGCGGACATCACGCCGCGCTTCATCGAGATGGACCGCATCTCGCCGATGACCTTCCGCAGCGTCGACGTCGGCGTCGTGCTGGACATGATGATCCACGACCTCGACCTGCTGCTCATGCTCGTGGGCAGCGAGCCGGAGGAGATCCACGCCAACGCGGTGTGCGTGCTCGGCGAGGCCGAGGACATCTGCAATGCCCGGCTCGTCTTCCCCGCCGGTCGCGACGGGATCCGCTGCGTGGCCAACGTCACGGCCAGCCGCATGGCGCTGAAGACCGAGCGCAAGATCCGCATCATCAGCGAGGACGCCTACGTCAGCGCGGACTTCGTCGCGCGGCAGGGCACCGTGGTGCGCAAGACCGCCAACGCCGAGCAGCTCGAGACCGTGCGCCGCCAGCTCAAGGACGGCGATGACCTGTCGGGGGTGAACTACCTCGACCTCGTCAAGGTCGAACCGCTCGCCGTCGGCGCGGGTGACCCGCTCACGCTGCAGTTCGCCGACTTCGTCAAGGCCGTCCGCACCGGCCAGCGCCCGTTCGTCGATGCCGAGGCCGGGTCCGCGGCGGTCCGGACCGCCGAGCGCATCGTCGAGGCCGCACGCGCCGCCGGCGCGCGCATGGTCTGACCGGTCGCGCCGTGCCCGCCAGGAAGACCCATCCTTCGTCGCGCACGCCGAGGGGCGACGCAGCCGCGCCGCGCGTCATGGTCGGCTCGCACTGTTCGATCGCGGGTGGCCTGCACCTGGCCATCGAGGAAGCCGTCCGGCTCGGGCTCGACTGCGTGCAGGTCTTCACCAAGAACCAGCGCCAATGGAGCTCGAAGCCGCTGCAACGCACCGAGGTCGACGCGTGGCGTGCCGCGCTCGCCGCCGCGGGCTGGGACGGTTCGCGCGTCGTGAGCCACAACTCCTACCTCGTGAACCTCGCGAATCCCGACCCGTCCGCGCGGGCCCGCTCCCTCGCCCTGCAGCGTGACGAGACCGAGCGCTGCGAGGCGCTGGGGATCCCCGTCTGCGTGATGCATCCCGGTGCGCACCTGGGCACGCCGCGCAAGCCCCGCGAGCCCAACCGCCTCGGCGAGGCACCCACGGCCGACGAGCTCGAGGGGCTCCGCCGGATCGCGGCATCGCTCGATGAGCTGCACCGGCAACTCAAGGGATTCCGCACCATCACGCTGCTCGAGACGACCGTCGGTTCGGGCACGAACCTCGGCTACGACTTCGGGCACCTGCGCATCATCCGTGAGCTCGTGCGCGCGCCCGAGCGCGTCGGCTTCTGCATCGACACGTGCCACATCGTCGCGGCCGGCCACGACTGCTCGACGCCGGCCCGCGCGACGACCGTGCTCGAGCGCTTCGATGCGGAGTGCGGGCTCGGCAACGTCCACGCCGTGCACGTCAACGACAGCATCGGTGCCTGCGGCTCGCGGCTCGATCGCCACGAGCACATCGGCCACGGCACCTGCGGGGAGGCGTGCTTCCGCGCCGTGCTGCGCCACCCCACCCTGCTCGGCAGGCCGATGATCCTCGAGACCGCCAAGGAGGATGGCCCGGGCGGCGAGCCGTGGGATATCGTGAACGCGCGCACGCTGCGCAGGCTCGCCGGCGTCCGTACCGCACGATGAATCCACGCACGCGATGCATCCTCGCCATGCTGGCCCTGGCCCAGGGTTGCCGGGACTGGACCAAGCCGGTCATCCCTCCCGATCCCGAGCTCGCCGCGCTGCCCAAGGATGCGGAGACTCCCACACGCGAAGCGCTGCACGCCCAGGCGTCGGACCGCTCGCGGCAGGGAGATGCGCGTGCGGCGCTGCGCACGCTGCAACGGGCGCTCGCCACGCATCCGGGCGATCCCGAGACGGAGTTCCTGATGGCGCGCGAGTACCTCGCGGTCGGCGAGCAGACCAGTGCGCTCGAGTTCGCCGGCCTTGCCGCGACGCATGATCCGACGCCGGTCCGGATCCGGGCGTGTGCTCCGATCATGGTGGCGGCCGGTGCGCCGCAGCGTGCGGCGCGCCTCATCGAGTCGGTGCTCCCGTCGACGGCCGCGGGCCCCGAGCGCAGCGCCGCGCTCCGCGAGCTGGTCCTTGCACGCAGCGCCGCCGGCGAGCACGACGGTGCCGTCACGGCCGCGCGTGAACTCGCGGCGGAAGATCCCGGTGCGGGGTCGCAGGCGGTGCTCGGCGAGGCATTGCTCCGCGCGGGCTTGCTTGCCGATGCCGAGGAGGCGTTCCGCGCGGGGACGGCGCTGGATGCGCGGTCGACCCCGTGCTGGAACGGCCTGGGCACCGCGGCGCTGAATCGATGGATCGCGGGCGGCAAGGCGGATGCATCCGCGCGCGACCGCGCAGTCGCGGCCTTCGAGGCGAGCCTCGCGATCGACCGGGAGCAACCGCGCGTCGTGCGGCTCATGGCGTCGTACGGGCTCTGATCCACCGCTGCCCGGCATGGCGCGCCCACCGGGGGCTCCCTACGATCCCACCCATGCCCGACACGACCTTGCTCGAGTGCTTCCCATCCCCGTCGACCGTGCCCTTCGTGATCGAGCACGTCAGCGAGGAGTTCACGTCGGTGTGCCCCAAGACCGGGCATCCCGACTTCGGGCACGTCACGCTGCGGTACGTGCCCGGCGACCGCTGCGTCGAACTGAAGAGCCTGAAGCTCTACTACCAGAGCTTCCGCAACGAGGGCATCTTCTACGAGGCGGTGACCAACGCCATCCGCGATCACCTCGCGGCAGCCATGAAGCCGGTCTGGATGCAGGTCATCACCGACTGGAAGGGTCGGGGCGGGATCCGCAGCCGCATCGTGGCGTCCTCGGGTCCCGTGCCCTCGGAATGGGCCCGCGGCTGAGACCAGCCGATCTGCATCGGTTGATGGGTGAGGCTGAACCGGCCCGGGGTACCCTGCGTCGGTGAGCCACTCCAGGAGGCCCTCATGACCCAGATGCTGATCCGCGCCGCATGGGCGCTCGTGCTTGCGCTGTCCGTCCTGCCCGTCGGCCGGCACGCCGTGGCGCAGTCCCAGTTCCCGACCGCACTGACCTCGTCCGAGTTCGAGGCGCTCCTGCCCCGGTTGGGCGTGCCCGATGCGCAGCGCGCGGCAGCCATGGCCGAGTACGACCGGTACCAGCGCGCCACCAGCGAGCTGCGCTCGGGTGCCATCGAGCGCTACCTCAAGGATCAGCCCGGCGGCGGCGCGCTCTTCGCCATGGGCGACGATGACCGGCCGGCGGATGAGGTGCGCAACCGGGTGCGGACCTACCGGAGCCTGCTCGCGCAGTGGGACACGCTCGAGAACGCGCTCGTCGATTCGCTGCCTGCACTCGGAGCCGACGCCATCACGGTCGACCGTGTCCGTCGATCCATGGAACTGCGCCGCATCGAGCAGTCCACGGCCGACGGCTTCATGATGCGCCTGGGGAGCCAGGCCGACCTGTGGGCGATCGCCGAGCGCTCGACGAAGGACCTCGACCCCACGCAACGCACGCTGATCGATGACCGCATCGCCGCCCGCGAGGCCGAGTACGTCGAGGCCGTGCGCGCCGTCAGGACCGCCGCCTTCAACCAACCCGAACTGCTGCTCGAGCTCAAGGCCAAGGCCAACGCCGACCACCCCCAGCCATCGGCCGAGACGATGCGTCAGCAGATGGAGCAGGCCCAGGAGCAGGGCGGCGAGCTCGATCCATCTGGTTTTTCCAAGGGTTTCGAGGCGCACTTCCGCGCGATGGCTGCTGCGTTCCAGCAATCACGCGAGCCCGTCCAGGCAGCACGCCTGCGCGCCACGCGATTGGGCGCGGGCATCCTCCGCGATGCCTTCCAGGGCATCCCCCAGCCTCGCGGTGCGTCGGCGTGGCTGGCGTTCGTGCGTGCGAGCGGCAGCGGCTCGTTCGGCATCGACGACGGTGGCGCCATCCGCCTCGTTGAGTCCATGGTCGCCAAGGCACCGCTCACGCCCGAGCAGGACCAGGCCGTGGCTGCGGCGTTCGATGCATGGCAGACAGCCGTGCTGGCAGCGCTCGATGGCCAAGGCCCGTTGGCCTTCATCGACGCCGGAGCAGAGGAGATGCAGGCCACCATCCGCAAGCGCGAGGAGGCGGCGCAGGCGCGCACTGCCGCGCTGAAGGCCGGCGTGCGCTCGGCGCTCGGCCTGCCACCCGAGGCCGAGGCGGTCGCCCAGGATGCCCCCGATGGCGGTGAACGGGAGCAGGGTGCACCCGTGAACGTTGCGGTTCGCGTGGGCGTGGCGATCGCCGATGGTGAGGTCGGTGACGGCGATGTCGCCGTGGGCGGCAACGCGGTGGTCCTCGACATGGCTGGCGAGGGCCTCGAGGTCGGTGACCGAGGGCGGGCCCATGCTCTGGCAGGGCGCCGGTCGGCCCGCGATCCAACCTCTGGGCAAGCAGGATCTCCAGGTGATCCTGGAGCTGTGTGGCCCGGCCGACTCGGTCAAGCCGGTGATCGAGCAGATGCACGCCGACTACCTCGAGGTCGCCGGGGCCGTGACGGCCCAGCTCGAGGCAGCGCCCAGTGCGCAGATGTCGTTCGGCCCCGACGGTCCCAAGCCGCCCAGCAAGGAGGACATCGCCGCCAAGTACGACGCCGTCCGGACGGCGCTCGGTGCGATGGAGCGGGCCGATGCCGACTTCTTCGCCGATCTCGCGGCCGTGGTCGACGAGGCCTGTGTGCAGCACCAGGCGCAGTTCCGCGCTCGTGCCCTCGCCCGTGCCGGCGCGGGCGGTGCCGGCGGCAGCATGGCGTTCGGCATGATGGGTGCCGCCCGGTCGGGGCCGTTCGTCGATCCCGAGTCCGTCATCCGCGCTGCCGTCACGGATGGCGCCATCGATGCCGCAGCGGCGTCGATGCTGCGCGGTCATGTCGCGGCGCAGGGTCATGATGCCATCCTGGCGGCCCTCAGGAACCAGGTCGAGGTCACCCTGTCGAAGGGCCGCGAGCTCGCCCTGCTCGAGGCGGACCTCTTCCAGCCCGCGGCCGATGGCGAGGCAGGTGCGGCGATGACGATCGATGCCGAGGCGAGCCAGCGCATGCAGCAGGCGGGCGAGGCCATGTCCACCG
>JBEGNG010000051.1:0-8765 GCA_041182645.1 Planctomycetota bacterium | reverse complement strand
GCCCGCTGTGCTTGATGACCCCTTGGGGACCGTGCGGCTACGCTGCAGCCATGGTCATGGCGAAGGCAGTCTCGAAGGTAGGGTCCACGACGTACGACGCCGTGTCGGGCTTCGGTGACTTCATGCTCTTCTTCGCCGCGGCGGTGCAGCGACTGGTCGCCCATCCCGCGCGCTGCCTCCGGCCGAGCCTCATCTTCCCGCAGCTCTATTCCGTGGGTGTCCTGTCGATCCCGGTCGTCGGGATCACGGGTGCCTTCATCGGCATGATCCTGGCGCTCGAGGGCTTCGACCAGTTCCAGGCGATCGGCCAGGAGGACCGCATCGGCGGCGTGATCGTCGTCAGCGTCTGCAAGCAGATCGGCCCGGTGCTCAGCGCCGTCATGGTCGCCGGCCGCGTCGGCGGTGCGCTGAGCGCGGAACTGGGCACCATGAGGATCACCGAGCAGCTCGATGCGATGCGTGCCATGGATGCCGATCCCATCCGCATCCTCGTGGTGCCGCGCATCGTCGCCTGCGTCATCATGACGCCCCTGCTGACGATCATCAGTGATGCGCTCGGCACTGCCGGAGCATGGCTCGTCACCGTGCGGATCTTCGGCGTCGCCGACGCCGAGTTCTGGCACTACGTGCAGCAGATCGTCTACCTGCTCGACCCGATCAACGGCCTGGTCAAGGCGACGGTGTTCGGCCTGTGCATCGGGGCGATCGCCTGCTACCGCGGCTTCACCTGCCTTCCCGGTGCGGCAGGCGTCGGGCAGGCGGCGACCAGTTCCTTCGTGACCAGCTTCATCGCGATCATCGCCGCGAACCTCGTGCTGGCCGAGTTCCTCAACACCATGTTCATCATCCTGGTGCCGGACGCCCCGAGCGTCTTCGGCTGAGCCGATGGACCGTCCACGCGACGAACGGGCGCTCCACCATGGCCTCGGCCGCCGGGGCTTCCTCGGGCTCGCCGTCGCGGCCGGGATCCCGTGGCCGGCGATGGCGCAGTCCCCGCCGCCGGCACCCGGCGTGAGCGACCTGGCGGGGCGTCCGCCCAACCCGCCGGCGTGGCGCGTGGATCCGTGGCTCTACGACATGACCTTCCGCGTGCAGGTGCTCGGGATCCCGGCGGTCCAGGAAGGCGACGTGGCCAGCAACGTCGAGACGCTGCGCCTGAGCACCAACCGGCTCGTGCTCTCGATGTCGACGCTCGACACCTGGTCCCGCGTGGACCCGGCGAGCACGCGCGCCACGGTCACGCTCACCAACACGCCGCGCCGCACGATCCCGGTGTCGATGGCCGACTCCCTCGGTGGCACGCGGCTCGTCACCCTCGATACGGGTGCCGTGAGCTGCCAGTCGATCCAGTGGGAACTGCAGTGGCGGGTGCAGGTCTGGTCGAGCCTCGTCGACGAGGATGCAGCCCAGCGCGTGACCTGGCCGCGATCCTGGCCGACCGAGGTGGAGCCGTGGCTCAAGCCATCGGTCGCGATCGAGAGCGACGATCCCCGCTTCGCCGCACACGTGCAGTCCGTCTCCGGCGGCGGGCTCAAGGACGTGCCCATCTGGCTCGCGACGAAGGACCTCGTCCGGCACACCGTGCTGTGGTTCCGCGGCATCGACAGCTTCGGCAACATCACCGACACGACGGCCACGCGCGGGTTCCAGCTGCAGGGCGCGGCGGGTGCGATGGAGTCGCGCAAGGGCTCCGTGTACGACCTCTGCGCGGCCTGCGTGGCGACGCTTCGTGCCGCCGGGATCCCCGCGCGGCCCGTGCTCGGGATGATCGAGGCACCCCAGGGCACCATCACCGGCGGCATGCCGCAGTTCCGGCTCGGGTGCTGGGCCGAGGCCTACCTGCCCGGAGCGGGCTGGATGCCCTTCGACCCCGACCGGATCTTCGTGAATGGTGCCAAGTCGCTCGACGTGCGCAAGCCGTGGGACCGCTTCGGCACCTGGCCGTACCTGAACTACCGCGCACCGATCTCGCACGACTTCCTGCCGTCGATGCAGCCGCAACCACCCGTGCAGTACCCGGGCATGTGGGGCTGGATCCGGGCGGGCGGCATCGATCCGACGTGCCAGCTGCAGGACTACCTCACCTGCGTGATGGTCGACCGCGGCGTCGGCCAGTGGGATCCGGGCCCTGCACCGCGCATCCCGCCGGCATACCTGCTGCGGGGCCCGAAGCCGCGGCAGTGACCGCGCGGGTACGCATCCGGTGCGCACGCCGCCGATCCGTCCCCGCGGGCACGGTCCGATGCGCTGGGCCTTGGCTCAGTGGAAGTCGCGGGAGTGCCTGGTCACGGGCCCCTGCCGGCCGCGTGCATCGTCGATCCCCTGCACGCTGCGCGCGAGCAGGTTGGCCACGCCGTCGCGACGCTCGATGCGCCCGCGCACGATGAGTGCCGAGCTGGAGCGGATCACGCGCCGATGGCGCTCGTACACCTGCGGACGGATGATGACGTTCGCAGGCCCGGATTCATCCTCGATCGTCAGGAACATCGTGCCCTTGGCCGTCGATGGCCGCTGCCGCACCAGCACGAGCCCGGCCATCGCGGTGCGGCCATGCGTGGGCAGCGCCTGCTCGCAGCGTGCGAGCGCGCACGGCACGCACCCCTGCCGGGCGAGCCAGCCCCGCAGGAACGAGATCGGATGCGCCTTGAGGCTCAGCCCCGTCGCGCCGTAGTCGGCCAGCACCGTGGCCGGTGCCGGGACCGGAGGAAGGTCCGCCGTGTCCTCGATGGTGTCCCACAGCGTGGCGCCCGGATCGGCCGAGGCGCACCACTGGTCGTGCAGTGCGCCGTCGTGCTCCTTGAGCGCGCGGACCTGCCACAGCGCCTGCTGGCGATCCATGCCCATGCCGCGGAACGCATCCGCGCGGGCCAGGGCACGCAGCGACGCCAGGCTCACGCGGCTCGTCCGCCAGAGCGACATCATGCCTTGGCGCGGTCCGTGTTCACGCACCGACTGGTGGATCGCCAGGGCATCGTGTTCGGACATGCCGCGCACCATGCGCATGCCGAGCCGGATGGCCCAGCCACCCGGCGCATCCACCCCGTGGCGGATCGGTGCATCGATCCTGCGTGACGGTGCGCACGATGCGGCCTGGGGTTGACCGGCCGCGTGGCGCTCGAGCGTGCAGTCCCAGTCGCTGTGCACGACATCCACCTGGCGGACCTGCACGCCATGGTCCTGCGCATCGCGCACGAGCTGCGCCGGGGCGTAGAAGCCCATGGGCTGGCTGTTGAGCAGTGCCGCGGTGAAGGCGGCAGGATGGTGGCACTTCAGCCATGCGCTCACGTAGACCAGGTGCGCGAAGCTCGCGGCGTGGCTCTCGGGGAAGCCGTAGCCGGAGAAGCCCTTGATCTGCGTGAAGACCTGGTGGGCGAAGTCACGCCCGTAGCCGCGCGCCACCATGCCATCGACGAGCCTGCGCTCGAACCGGGCGATCTCGTCGCCGCGGCGCTTCCAGGCGGCGATCGCGCGCCGCAGGGCATCGGCCTCGCCCGCCGTGAAGCCAGCCGCGACGACCGCCAGCGCCATCGCCTGTTCCTGGAAGAGCGGCACGCCGAGCGTGCGTTCGAGCACGCGGCGGACGCCCTCGTCGGGGAAATGCACCGGTTCCAGCCCGCCGCGCCGACGCAGGTACGGATGCACCATCCTGCCGTGGATCGGCCCGGGCCGCACGATGGCCACCTGCACCACGAGGTCGTACCAGCGGCGCGGCTGCAGGCGCGGCAGCATGCTCATCTGCGCACGGCTCTCGACCTGGAAGACGCCCACGCTGTCGGCGCGGCAGAGCATGTCGTAGGTCGCAGGATCCTCGGGCGGCACCTGGTGCAGCTGCATGGGCCGGCCGCACGAGGCGACCATGTCCAGCGCCTTGCGGATGCAGGTCAGCATGCCCAGCGCGAGCACGTCGACCTTCAGGATCCCCATCGCCTCGATGTCGTCCTTGTCCCATTCGATGATGCTGCGGCCGGGCATGGCCGCATCGCGCACGGGCACCAGGGTGCAGAGCGGTTCATCGCTCAGGACGAAGCCGCCCACATGCTGCGACAGGTGCCGCGGGAAGCCGATCAGCGTGGCCGCGATCGAGGCCAGCTGGCCGATGCCGCGATCGGTGGCCCGGAAGCCGGCCTCCGCCAGCGCCGCCAGGATCGCAACCCGTGCGGGGTCGTCGGGGGCCGCACCCACCGTGTGCGCATCGCCGTCCGCCTGGGGCAGCGGCCGGCCATCCTGGTCGCTGCCGTGCCCCATCCATCGGTCGATGCCGCGCGCCATGCGGTCGACCGCATCGGCCGGGAAGCCCATGGCCTTGGCGACCTCGCGCACGGCCATGCGCCCGCGCATGCAGACGGCCTCGGCGCAGAGCGCGGCACGCTCGCGGCCGAACCGGCGGTAGATGTACTGGATCACCTCCTCACGGCGCTCGTGCTCGAAGTCGACGTCGATGTCCGGCGGTTCGTTGCGTTCGCGGCTCACGAAGCGCTCGAAGAGCATGTCGACGCGCGCTGGATCGACCGCCGTGATCCCCAGGCACCAGCAGACGGCGCTGTTGGCCGCGGCACCGCGCCCCTGGCAGAGGATGCCGCGCGAGCGTGCGAACCGCACGATGTCGTCGACGGTCAGGAAGAACGGTGCGTAGTCCAGGGCCTCGATCAGGCCGAACTCGTGCTCGACGAGGGCGCGCACGCGCTCCGGCACGCCGTCGGGATGCCGCTCGACGGCACCCTGCCAGGTGCGCACGCGAAGCCAGGACATGGGCGTGTGCCCCTCGGGCACGAGTTCGCGCGGCGACCGGTGACGCACCCGGCCCAGGTCGAACCCCATGCAGTCGTCGGCGATCGCCCGGGCGCGTTCGAGCGCGTGCGGCACGCCGGCGTACAGCGCCATGACCTGCTGCGGTGACCGCAGGAAGCGCTCGGCGTTGGGCGCCAGCAGCGAGCCGGCGCGCTCGAGCGTGGTGCCGTGTCGGATGCAGCAGAGGACATCGTGCACGGGCTGGCGCGCGGGCACATGCATGTGCGCGGGATGCGCTGCGACCACCGGCACGCCCACATGGTCGGCCAGCGCACAGGCTTGCCACCACCGCAGATCATCGTCGCCCTCGGCGGTGTGCGAGAGCGCCAGCGAGACGCGGCCCGGTGCGCGGCGTGCAAGGTCGGCGAGCGCATCATGGAAGGCCGCGGTCGCCGGCTGCACGCCCCGACGGGGCACGACGATCGCGTGCAGCCCATCAAGATGGCCGTCGAGGTCATGCCAGTGGAGCCCCCCCGCGGCACCGTCCGGCCCGTGTGCATGCCTGCGGGTGATGAGACCGCAGAGGTTCGCATAGCCCCGGTGATCGATGCACGGGAGGATGATGTCGATGCAGGCATCGCCGGCGGTGACCTCCAGCCTGGCGGCGACGATCGGATGGATGCCCGCCGCGCGTGCGGCCACGAAGGTGCGCACGGCGCCCGCCAGCGTCGCACGGTCGGCGACCGCGATCGCACGCAGCCCCATCGCCGCCGCCCGGTGCACCAGTTCCTCGGGCTGGCTCGCGCCCTCGAGGAAGCTGAAGGAACTGATGATGTCGAGCGCCACAGCTGCGCCCGGATGCACCCCTGTCGCGTTCATGTCCACGCCCCCTGCACCCACCACGATCCATCGGCGTCGCGGACCAGCGCCAGCCATGCATGCCGCTGTGCATCCCCGGGCTGCATGGTGGGCGCGCACGGTGGCGTGGGTGTACCGCCGCCATGCGCGGCATGCACCCGCCAATGGTCGCGCGTGCCGGCATCGCCGTCCTGCCACCATGCACCGCCGAGCCGTTGCGGCCCCTCATGGTCGAGCACCGTCCAGGTGCGCCCGCGCCAGCGGAATGCCGGCGGCGGCATGGGCCAGGGGTCGCGATGCCCGTCATGGACCGCACCCTCGATCGGTTCGGGCCGTGGCCACAGGCACGATGGTTCGCTGGCCAGCCCGTGCACGGCCGGTGCCGCATCGTCGGCATGCGGTTCGATGCAGGCACCGAGCGGCGAGGCACCCTGGTGCCACGCATGGCAGCGCACCGCACGCACCATGGGCACGCCCACCGCATCGGGTCCGAGGCGCTCGCGCACGCCATCGAGCCAGAGTGCACCATGCTCCGTCGGGCTGCGTGCCCCATGCAGCGTGCCCTGGCCCGGTGCCATGCGGCGCAGGCTGCGTGCGATGACCTGCACCTGCTCGACGCCGTGGCCGAGCGGCAGATCCTGCAGCGTGGGCCAGACGAGCGGACGCACCGACTCCCACGAACGGACGGGCTGCGTGCAGCGGATGATCCAGGCATGCTGCGGCAGGTCGCTGCACCGCACGCGCACCGTGAACGCGCGTGCGCCGCGCGCACGGTCGTGCAGCTGACGCTCGACCTGGTCGAAGCACTCCTGCACGGCCCGGCAGAGCGCCTCGAGCTGCGGGCATGGTCCGTCGAAGACGACCCGGCCCTGGACATCGGGAATGCAGCGGATGGGTTCGAAGGGTTCGATCACCTGGCCATGGATGGCGTCGAGCCGGTCGAGCAGACCCTGCCCGAAGCGCGCCGCGACCTGCTGGCGCTGCACCTGCCGCAAGTCGTCGATCGTGCGGATGTTGACCTCGTGCAGCATGGCCACGAGATCGCCATCGATCTGCAGCGATTCCACCGGGCACGCGCGCGTGCGCCAGCGTTCGTCGCCGTGCTTGATGATGCCGTCGTGGCCGCTCGGTGCGGCCCACCCCGCAGCACGGGCAGCGGCCTGGGTGGAGGCGGTCCAGAGCGTGCACTCGACCCTGGCGCGGTCCAGGCGCGCACGCAGGTGCACGAGCAACCGATCCTCGCCGCGGTGCACCCGCTCGAGCCCGGTCAGGTCGACCACGATCGCCGCCGGATCACCATGCTGCAGGACCTGGACGAGCGGTGACAGTCGGTGGCACCAGCGTGCCAGGGTGTGCAGCGCACGACGATCCGCCGCTGCATCGTGCTCCAGTTCGTGCGCCCGGCAGCGCAGCAACGCCTTCGCCTGCGCCAGCGGCATGCCCCGTTCCACGCCGTCGTCGCGTGCCAGCCTGTTGGCGGCATGCACCATGCGCGCGCCCTTGTGCCGCACGACGACCAGCACCGGCTGCTGGACCAGGCGCGCCCGTGCCGTCACCGACCAGTGCGGCAGCGTGATGACCAGGAAGCGTTGCATGGCGCATGGCCTTCAGGAAGCGATCGACCAAGGCCGCGCGTGCCCGCAGCCCCCGGGTTCATGGAGGCTGCCGTGCAGGGCCGGACCATGCCCTGCCATGCCACGGCGATCGCGAACGGCCTGGATGCTCCAGGCAGGGCGTGCATGGTGCGCGGCCGGATCCGCCATCGGCTGCACGGCCCAGCGCGTGGTGCACGCGCTGCGCTGCAGGGCATCGCGCTGCGGCCGCCAGGCCAGCGCCAGCACCGGCATGCGCCCGGCCTGCCATGAGCTGGCCAACTGGGCGCGGCGGGCCATGGCTGCGCTCCATGAACTGCCATCGACGATGACCGCGATGCACCGCCCGGACCGTGCGGCTTCCTCGAAGGTCCAGAGCCGCTCGGCGGGCGTGCGTGCACCGGGCACCGTGACCTGCCGCGCAAGGTCAAGGCCGTGCCGGCGCATGACCACCGGTGACGGGATCACCGCAGCGCCGATCCACGCCACGCACCATGCGGCATCGGGCCCATCGGATGGCGGCGGCGCGTGCGCCATGCGCCCGCATGCAGCGGCCACCAGCGACAGGAACGCGTGCTGGGGCGGAGCATCGATCGGGCCATGCAGCACCCACTCGTGGACCCCATGCAACGGAAGGCCCGGGCGTTCGCCGGCGGGCGCACGACCGACCACGGCCGCCTGGCCGACGGAGGGCGATGCCCATGGCAGTTCAAGGGTGGGCGCGTGGTGCTGCCAGGGATCCTGCAGCAGCGCAAGGCGATCGAGGAGTTCGGGTGCGATCATGGCTGGGCTTGCGTTCGGTGTTTGTTAGGGTACCCTCCCGAACGATCCCCGCCAACGACCGTGACGGATCGACATGATGTCCACGGCGTGCAGCCCGGACGGCCCCGTGCGCCGTCAGGGTTCGAGCGACGGCGTGAAGAACATCACATGCTGCTGCGGCAGCGCGGCGCTCGTGCCGGCCCACCAGAAGCCCGCGGCCTCGAGCTCGCGCCGGGCCTGGGCCTCGCTCATCTTGTGGTGCGGCTTGATGAAGACCATCGGGTCCTCTTCCCTGTACTCGACCAGCACGAGCATGCCGCCGGGGGGAAGCGCACGGCGGATCGACTGCAGCATCGCCCAGGGTTCACTGAACTCGTGGTACGCGTCGACCATCAGCACGACATCGACGCTCGATGCGTCGAGCACGAGGATCTCGAGCATCTCCGGCTCGATGTCCACCCCGAGCACCGTGGCGCCCGGCGCGCGTTCGGCGATGCGCCTGCAGAAGTAGCCGCTGCCGCACCCGATGTCGGCGACCGTCGAGCCGTCCTTCACCCCCAGCAGCCGAACGAGCACGTCGGTGCGCTCCTCGCGTTCGCGCGTGGGGCGCTCAAGCCAGCCTGCGCCCTGATGCCCCATCACCTCGGCGATCTCGCGATCCATGAAGGTCTTGCCGATGCCATCGGGACTCTGCTCGCAGGTGCCGTACACGGGCTCCGGCGGCGCTGGTGCGGGCGCCTTGACGGCCTGCGCCGGCACGGTCGGCATGACGGGACGGTCCGCGGGCATCGCGTCGCCGCAGGCCGCGGCGAGCAGGCACAGCAG
>JBEGNG010000050.1:0-8620 GCA_041182645.1 Planctomycetota bacterium | reverse complement strand
ACCCCGGTAGCCTCGTGACCGTGCCGCCCGAGAACCTGCCCACCGTCCACCCGGCCCGAGCCGGCCGAACCGTGATCGTCTGCCCGATGCAGATCGAGCGCAAGGCCGCCGAGGCCTGCGGTCGACCGGTCCCCGTCATCCAGTGCGGCATCGGGGGCGGCGCGATCGAACGCGCCTTCGCCCGGATCGATGCCATGCCGGTTCGCCCGCGCCATGTGGTGCTCTTCGGCATCGCCGGTGGCCTTCGCGAACCGTGCGACCGCGAGACGGCATGGGTCATCGACCGCGTGGTGGATGCAGCGACGCTGGGCACGGCCGACGCACCGACCGCGCACCTCGCTCCGGCGCGTGCACGCGCCTCCGTCGGCCACGCCGACACGATCGTGGCGAACCCGGCCGAACGCGCAGCCTTCGGTGCGCGCACCGGCACGACGCTCGTCGACATGGAGTGCTGGGCCTTCGCCCAGGCCGCGAACGCACGCGGCATCGCCTGGACGATCGTGCGCGGCGTGAGCGATGGTCCGCTGGACGAGATGCCGATCGAAGTGCTCGACCTGGTCGACGCCGACGGTGACCCCAAGGTCGGTGCGGCGGCCGCGGCCGTGCTGCGTTCACCGAGCCTCGCTGCACGGCTCATGACGCTGCAGGGCCGCAGTACGCGTGCGCTCGCCCGGGCCCGCGAGCTGCTCGTGCACATGCTGGACGCGGTCGACGGCTCGGTGGTCGGGTGCAGCCCGGAGCACCCCCTCCTCGTGATGGGCGGCACGTTCGACCCGCCGCACCAACGCCACCTCGGCATGCTGATCGAGGCCTGCACGGTGCTGGGCGCATCGACCGCCATCGTGGTGCCCGCAGCCGCCAATCCGCTCAAGGACCGGTCGGCCTCCCCCGCCGACGCGCGCTGGGACATGCTGCAGGCGGCCCTGCGCGACCCGTCGCTGCCCGGGTGCAGCGCCGCGATCGTCACGAGTGCGTGCGAACTCGAACGAGGCGGCCCGAGCTTCACGATCGACACGCTGCGCGAACTGCTGCCGGCCGTGCCGGGCACCCGCGAGCACGGCGCCCGGGCCGTGCGGCTGCTCATCGGCTCCGATGCGGTGATGCACCTCGATCGTTGGCGCGACTGGCGCGCGATCCTCGACCTCGCCACGCCTGCGGTCGTCATCCGGCCGCCGCACGACGAGGCATCGGTGCGCGCGTGGCTCGGCGAGTTCGGTGCGCGCTACGCGATCCCGGGTGCCGTCGACTGGATCCTGCCGATCAGGCCCGTCGAGTGCTCCTCGACCGCCCTGCGCGCCGAGCTCGCCCGCGGATCCACCCCGGACGGGATCCTGCCCGAGGTCGCGGGAATCGTGGCCCGTCGCGGGCTCTACCGGGCGTGAGCAGCGCGCACTTGACCTAGGATGCAGGGTCCATGAGCGCCACCGGCACCGTCTCCCGCGTCAGCTTCGTCAGCCTCGGCTGCCCGAAGAACCTCGTCGACAGCGAGAAGATGCTCGGCCTGCTTCGCGCCGACGGGCTCGAACTCGTGAACGAGGATGACGCCCCCGACGCGATCGTGGTGAACACCTGCGGCTTCCTCGAGGCGAGCAAGGACGAGAGCCTCGGCGTGATCAAGGATGCGATCGCCCGCAAGGAGCGCGGCGAACTGCAGCGCGTGGTCGTGGCGGGCTGCCTGGTGCAGCGCCACCGGGCCAAGATGCTCGAGTGGGCGCCGGGCATCGATGCGATGATCGGCGTCTTCGACCGCGACCACATCATCGAGGCCGTGCGCGGCGAGCGCGCCGCCCGCGCGGGCGTGACGAAGGATGCCCCCCGCTACTGGATCTCGGGGAACGCGATCCAGGCGGCCAAGGAGCGCGGCATCGAAACGACCGGGCTGACCGTGCACGGCAAGGATGGCCAGGGCATCGGCTACTTCGAGGGCGACGAGCAGCGCTACCGCCTGACCCCGCGCCACTGGGCGTACCTGCGCGTGAGCGAGGGCTGCAACCAACGCTGCGCGTTCTGCACGATCCCCGGGATCCGCGGCAAGATGCGCTCGAAGCCGGTGGATGCCATCGTCGCCGAGGCCAAGGGCCTCTTCCAGGACGGCGCCTTCGAGCTCAACCTGATCGGCCAGGACACGACCAGCTTCGGCATGGACATCGGCTACGACGGCGGGCTCGAGGGCATGCTCACGGCGCTCGATGCGGCCGCGAACGAGCGCGGCGGCGCCTGGCTGCGCCTGATGTACGCGTACCCCTCGAACTTCACCGATTCGATGATCGACACCATCGCGCGCCTGCGCAACGTGGTGAAGTACATCGACATCCCGCTGCAGCACGGCAGCGACCGCATGCTGGACCTGATGCGCCGCCACACGAGCGCCGCGCAGCAGCGCGACCTCGTGATGAAGCTGCGCGACCGGATCCCCGGCATGGCGATCCGCACCACCTTCATCACGGGCCACCCCGGCGAGACCCAGGAGGACCACGAGGACCTCATGGCGTTCATCGACGAGTGCCAGTTCGACGCGGTCGGCGTCTTCAAGTACTCGCCCGAGGACGGCACCCCCAGCGGCACCATGGACAAGGATCCCGCGCTGCACGTGCCCGACGACGTCAAGGAGGCGCGCGAGCAGGAACTCATGCTCCTGCAGCAGGAGATCGCCTTCGAGAACGCCGCCTACCTCGCCGAGCAGAAGGTGCAGTTCGACGTGCTCATCGAGGGGCCGGTCAAGGGCCGGACGACCGGGCGCGCCACGACGGGCGTGACCAAGGGCGGGTCGCTCTTCACCGGTCGCACCTACTTCCAGGCCCCGCAGATCGACAGCCTCAGCTACATCCACAGCCGCGAGCCGCTCGTGGCGGGCGAACTCGTGCGCTGCACGGTCGTCGCCAGCGACGGCTACGACCTGGTCATGCAGCCGACCGAGGACCTCGAGCGCAGCGTGAAGCTGCCGGTGCTCGGGCGCTGAGCGCCCCGGTGCAGGCGATCCATGGGCTGGTTGCCTGACCTTGCCGACCCGACGTTCCGCCCGGGCTGGCGCGAGCAGGTGCGGCTGCACTGGGTCGCCAACGTCATCATGCTCCGCAGCTGGCACCACACCGCGGGCTTCATCCTGTGGAGCCTCGTCGCGCTGCCGGGCTGGCTGGCCTGGGCGGGGTTCTTCATGCTGCTTGCCTCGCTCACGGCCCGCGGATCGATGACGCCTGCGGCCTTCGTCGGCTGCGTCGCCCTGGGCATGCTCCCGATCCTGGCGATCCAGCACCTGGCGTTCGTGGCCGCGTTCCGCCGCCACTATGCACCGTGCTTCCGCATGGCCATGAACCGGTCGGGAACCCCGGTCTGCGAGGGATGCGGGCATCTGCTGGCCCGGGTCGGGGCGGCGTGTCCCGAATGCGGCCGGCTCGCGTAGACTTCAGGACTCTCCGGACCCCGCCGTGAAGATCCGCAACTTCTCCATCATCGCCCACATCGACCACGGCAAGAGCACGCTCGCCGACCGCCTGCTGCAGGCCACCAAGGCGGTCAGCCAGCGCGAGGCCCGGGCCCAGATGCTCGACTCGATGGACCTCGAGCGCGAGCGCGGGATCACGATCAAGGCGAGCGCCGTCACCGTGCACCACACCTGGAAGGGCGAGGAGTACGAGCTCAACTTCATCGACACGCCCGGCCACGTCGACTTCACCTACGAGGTCTCCCGCGCGCTCAAGGCGTGCGAGGGCGCCGTGCTCGTCGTCGACAGCACCCAGGGCGTGCAGGCCCAGACGGTCGCCAACGCGTACCTCGCGGTCGCCGGCGACCTGACGATCATCCCCGTCGTCAACAAGATCGACCTCCCCGCCGCGGCCCCCGAGCGGGTCGCCATGGAGATCGAGCAGGTCTTCGGCTTCCCCGCCGAGGACTGCATCCTCGTGAGCGCCAAGACCGGCCAGGGCATCAACGAACTCCTCGACGCGATCTGCGAGAAGCTGCCCGAGCCCAAGGCGCCGACCACGCCCAAGCTGCGGGGCCTCGTCTTCGACGCCAAGTACGACGAGTACCGGGGCGTGGTGATGTACGTGCGCATCTTCGACGGCCAGCTCCGCCAGGGCGACAAGATCCGCATGATGGGCACGGGGCGCACCTTCAGCGTCACGGAACTGCTGCGCTACACGCCCTTCCCGCAGAAGGTCAAGGAACTGAGCCTGTCGCAGGTGGGTTCGGTCTGCGCCGGCATGAAGACGCTCGGCGACGTGCGCGTGGGCGACACCATCACGCTCGACATCGACCCGGCAGGCATCGCGCTCGAGGGCTACGAGGAGCCCCGGCAGATGGTCTTCTGCGACTTCTATCCCTCGAGCGCCGACGAGCAGGGCAAGAAGAGCGACTTCGAGGCCCTGCGCGAGGCGATCGAGAAGCTCCACCTGAACGACGCCAGCTTCACCTTCGAGACGCAGCACTCCGAGGCGCTGGGCTTCGGCTTCCGCTGCGGCTTCCTCGGCCTGCTGCACATGGACATCGTGCAGGAGCGGCTCGAGCGCGAGGGTGGCGTGTCGATCGTGCAGACCGCGCCGACCGTGTCGTACATCATCGACCTGAACGACGGCACCGAGCTCGAGATCCACAACCCCGCCGACCTGCCCGACCTGTCGCGGGTCAAGGCGATCCGCGAGCCGATCGTGCGCATCGAGATCATCTGCCCCAACGACAACATCGGCGACCTCATGAAGCTCTGCGAGGCGCGCCGAGGCATCTTCCAGTCGCAGGAGATGATCAGCGAGACCCGGCAGATCCTGAAGTACGAGATCCCGCTCGCCGAGATCATCTACGACTTCTACGACAAGCTGAAGTCGGTGACCCGCGGCTACGGCACGATGGACTACCAGATCACCTGCTACCGCGAGGACCGGCTGGTGAAGGTGCAGATCCTCGTCAACGGCGAGCCCGTCGAGGCGCTCAGCCTGATCTGCCACCGCGACAACGCCGAGCAGCGCTCGCGCGTGATCCTCACCAAGCTCAAGGACCAGATCGACCGCCACCAGTTCGAGATCCCGCTGCAGGCGGCGATCGGCGGCAAGATCATCGCCCGCGAGTCGATCAAGGCCATGCGCAAGAACGTGACGGCCAAGTGCTACGGCGGCGACGTGAGCCGCAAGCGCAAGCTGCTCGAGAAGCAGAAGGAAGGCAAGAAGCGCATGAAGCAGATCGGCTCGGTCACGATCCCGCAGGAGGCCTTCATGGCCATCCTGGACCAAGGTGACTGAGCGGGGTGACTGAGCGGGGCGACTGAGCGGTCGTCGCCGCGCCCGGTGGCTAGCATCGCCGCCATGAAGCTCCCCAGCGCCATCGTGGCCGGTGCCTGTGCCGGCGCCGTCGCCAGCCTGCTCGTCACCGCCCTGCCCGCGCGCACCGTCGTCGCCGACGCCGTGCCCGCGACCGACCTGGGCCCCGCCGACCGGCTGCTGCTCTCGGGCCAGGACGGCAAGGAGCCGCTGGCCATCGTGAACCGCGGCGGCGCACCGGGCTGGGGCAAGGACGCGCGCGCCTGGAACATCGGCGCGCTGCACGTGAGCAAGATCCTCAACAAGGTGATCGCGGGCGAGCGCTACCAGGCCGAGCGGGACGCGGTCGCCGAGGAGGAGCGCAAGGGCCGCGAGGACTTCGACCGCCGCTTCGCCGAGTTGCGCGAGAAGTACGGCCAGATCAAGCCCGACAGCCCCGAGCGCGCCGACGCGGAACAGGCGATCGGTGCCTTCCGGCAGGAGTTCGAGGTCTGGTCGCGCGGCATGCGCGAGGCCCAGGCCAAGCTCTTCAGCGAGCAGTACGACCGCGCCTACAAGGACCTGCGCGACGCGACGCAGGTCATCGCCGACCGCCAGGGCATCGACATGGTGCTGCGCTTCATCCCGCCGGCCGATGCGCTCGAACCGGGCGAACCCGCGAGCGTCTTCCTCCAGCTGCAGGCCCGCACCTTCGTGACGATGCCCGAGTCGATCGACCTCACGCCGGACGTGGCCAAGGAACTCAACATCACGCTCGACTGAGCGGGAGCACGGCATGAACACGTTGACCAAGGCGATGCTGCTGGTGGTGGTCGGGCTCGGTGCCGGGATCGGCAGCTTCCTCTCCTCCGCTCCGGCGGCCGCCGTCGAGGATCCACCGGCCGCCAAGGCCGGGAAGGCCGACGGCACCATCGGCTGCGCCGATGCGCGCTCCGTGATGCAGGCCTACCTGTACCGCGACTCCACCCTCGAGGCGATGGCTGCCGCGCTCGACGCCGACGACGACCGCTGGCAGAAGGCCAACGAGGCCTTCCTGAAGGTGCAGCGTGATGCCTTCGCCGCCGGCGACGAGGGCCCCTCGGACGACCAATGGAAGGCGGTCGAGGACGCCCGCCGCGCGCTGATGGAGGTCCACGAGTCGATCACCGCGGCCTTCGACAAGGTGCTCGGCGAGCGTGCCCGCGCGGCGCAGGGTGATGTCGCCGCGGCCATCGAGCGCGTCGCGCAGGCCCGCGGCTGCACGGCCGTGCACCAGCGCAGCGCGTTCTGGGGGCGCACGCTGCCCGATGACGAGTTCACCGACACCTTCGAGGAATCCGCGCTGCTCTGGGCCGACGGCCTGGTCGACCTGAACGACGACCTGCTGAAGGACCTGGGCCTCCCGCGCGATGCGCTCGAGCCGTCGTCGACGCTCGCCGCCCGCGTCGAGGCGCTGTTCGCGCGCTTCCAGCGCATGACCACGCTGCAGCCGCCCGAGCTGCCCGTCGACGAGGCTGCGCCCGAGGATCCCGGGACCTGAGTCACGCGCGGCTGGCGAGGTGGCCACCGACGAGCCGGATGGCCCGCTCGGCAACGGCCTCCTTGACCGCATCCATCGTCGGGCACGCGCTCCCGAGCTCGGCCTGCATGCTGGTCACCGGGCGCCCCACGAGGCCGCACGGCACGATGAGGCCGAAGTGCGACAGGTCCGGCGCCACGTTCAGCGCCAGGCCGTGCATCGTCACGTAGCGGCTCGCGCGCACGCCCAATGCGCAGATCTTGCGCAGCGGTTCCGGTCCGACCCAGACGCCGGTGGCGGTCGGGTCGCGCTCTCCCGTCACGCCGAAGTCCGCCAGCGTGCCCAGCACGATCTCCTCGAGCAGGCGCATGTGGCCGTGGATCCCGATGCCCAGCCGGTTCAGGTCGAAGATCGCATACGCCACCAGCTGCCCGGGGCCGTGGTAGGTGATGTCGCCGCCACGGTCGGTCTCGCGCACCGCCACGCCCGCGCGCCCGAGCATGTCGGGCGTGGCCAGGAGGTTCGCGGCCGCGCCCGGGCGGCGCGACACCGTGATCACGGCATCGTGCTCGAGCAGCAGCAGGTGCATCGGTTCGGCGGGCCCGCCGTCGCGTGCGGCGACCACGCGCTCATGCAGCGACCGCTGCATGGCCAGCGCCTCGTCGTAGCCGATGCGGCCCAGATCGTGGATCACCGGTTCCATGCCGTGGCCCAAGTCTACGACTACAGTCCGGTCGACCATGATCCATCCGAGCGCTGTCATCGAGGGCGACGTCACCATCGGCGAGGGCTGCGAGATCGGCCCGCACTGCACGATCACCGGTTCGGTCACGCTCGGGCCCCGCAACCGCCTGCTTGCCGGGGTGCACCTGTCGGGCCCGCTCACGATCGGCGAGGGCAACATCATGTTCCCGGGCTGCTGCCTGGGCTTCGCCCCGCAGGACACGGGCTTCCCCTGGGACAAGCCGGGGCCGGGGCTCGTGATCGGCAGCCACAACACCTTCCGTGAGGGCGTGGCGATCCACCGGGGCAAGACCGACCAGCCGACGCGCATCGGCAACCACACCTACTGGATGAGCTGCTCGCACGCCGGCCATGACTGCCAGGTCGGCGACCGCTGCATCATCGGCAGCGGCTCCCTGCTGGCCGGCCACGTCGAGCTCGCCGACCGCGTGCTCATGTCGGGCAACACCAGCCTGCACCAGTTCGTGCGCGTGGGCACGGGCGCCATGCTCAGCGGCCATGCCGGCAGCGTGCGCGACGTGCTGCCCTGGTTCACGGTGACCACCATGAACTTCTGCGGCAGCGTGAACGTGGTGGGCCTGCGGCGCAACGGCTTCACGCCGGAGCAGATCGACACCGTGCGCTGGATCTACCGCACGCTGTGCCTGTCGCGCAGCCTGCCGAGCGCCCGCGTCGCCGCGGTGCGCGAGCGCGCCGGCGACCCGCTCGTCGATGAGTACCTGCGCTTCATCGATGCCTCCAAGCGCGGGCTCTGCCTGCGCGGCGGCCGTCGCACCGGCGACGAGGGGTGACGGGCTACACTCACCCCGCCATGGACGGCGCCGCACTCACGCTCACGATGCTCGCCAGCGGATCGAGCGGCAACGCCACCGTCGTGTCGTTCGGGGCGCTCACGCGGCGCGTGGTGATGATCGATGCGGGCATCAGCCCCAAGCGCGTGCGCGAGGGGCTCCTGCACCGATGCGCACCCGGCACCGAACTCGGCGCGATCCTGCTCACGCACCTCGACGGCGACCACTGGCACCGAGGCTGGTCGGCGCAACTCGCCAGGCGCCCCGTGCCGGTGCTGCTGCGCGCGGCGCACTACGCCGGCGCGCTGGCGCTGGGCATCCCCCGCACCTGCCTGCAC
>JBEGNG010000049.1:0-8626 GCA_041182645.1 Planctomycetota bacterium | reverse complement strand
GGGACGGCGAGAGCGAGGGCGGTGGCGAGCGTGGTCAGGAGCATGGGCATTCCTTGGGAGTGATGGTCGACCGTAGCACGAACAATGTTCAGGTTGTGTTAAGGGGCTTCGGGAAGCAGGCTCTTCCCGGCATCCGCCAGTGGAAGGCGGATCGTGAAGCGGGACCCCTTGCCGACGACGCTCTGCGCCTGGACCGCACCCCCGTGGGCGAGTGCGATGTGCTTGACTAACGCCAGGCCAAGGCCCGTGCCGCCGAGTTCGCGGCTGCGTGCCTTGTCCACCCGGTAGAAGCGCTCGAAGATCCGTGGCAGGTGCTTCGCCGGGATCCCCGGTCCGTTGTCGATCACCTCGATCTCGACCACGTCGCCGGCGAGGCGTCCGTCGACCTCCACGCTCGAACCGGTCGGTGAGTACTTGATCGCGTTCGAGACCAGGTTCGCCACGGCCTGGTGCACGAGCGTGCGGTTGGCGAACACGCGGACGCCGGGGCTGCACGAAACCGAGAGCGCGACCTGCTTGGCGCGGGCCGTGTCGCCGAGTTCGCCCTGCACGTCGCCGAGGACCCTCCCGACCTCGAGTTCCTCGAACTCGAGGCCCGTGCGTGAATCGAGCTGGTCCAGCGACGCCAGGCTCAGGAGGTCCTCGACCAGCATCGACAGCCGGCGCGTGTTGCGGTGGATGATCCCGATGAAGTGGGCGACCTGCGCCGGGTCGTCGTAGCCGATCTCCTGGAGGGTCTCCACGTAGCCCTTGATGTTCGTGATCGGCGTGCGCAGCTCGTGGCTGACGTTGGCCGCGAAGTCCGTGCGCATCGACTCGAGCCGCTTCAGGCGGGTGATGTCGTCGAGCACCACGAGCAGGCCGTCGATCCGGCCATCGCTGCCGGGCAGGGGTTCGCTCGCGGCCTGCATCACCAGGGTCTCCACGCCTTCGAGCCGGATCTCGGCGTTGAGGTGGCCGTCCGCGGCGAAGGCCTCGCCGACGAACCTGCTCAGGTCGGGCTGGCGCGCGACCTGCTGCAGCAGCCGTCCCCGGTACTCGCCCTCGAGCCCCAGCAGCTGCTCGGCGATGCGGTTGGCGCTGCGGATCCGCTGGTCGCGGTCGAGGGCGATGAGTCCGTTGCCGAGTGCCTCGAGGATCGCCTGCAGTTCATCGCGTTCGACGGTCAGTCGGTTCAGGGTCGCGCCGAGGTCGCGCTGCGCACGGCCGAGCGCGCGGGCGACCCGGAAGGCCTGTCCCGACTGCGGCCGCTCGAAGCGCGCCGACAGTTTCCCCTCCGCGATCGCCTCCAGCGCGGTCTCGATCATGCGCAGGTCACGGCCCCGGATCAGGTGACGGACCGCGATGAACGCGACGCCGCAGGCGAGCGCTGCAGCCGCCGTGGCCCGCGAGGGCCGGTCCCCGAGCAGCACGGGTACCGAGGCCGCCGCCGCGGCGAGCAGCAGCACCCAGGAGGTCACGCGAAGCGCCGGTGTCGGCACGAGGGGCATGCGCGCAGGCTAGCGCCGCCCGCGGCGACGGGTCACTCCGTCAGGTCGTTGGGGTCGCGGAACCGGTAGCCCACGCCACGGACGGTCTGCACGCATTCCCCGAGCGCACCGAGCTTGCGGCGCACCGCCGTCACGTGCACGTCGACGGTCCGGCTCGACAGCACGGTGTTGCGGCCGTGCACGGCGCTGATGATCTGGTCGCGCGTGCGGACGAAGCCCGGACGCAGCGCGAGGAAGTGCAGGATGCCGAACTCCGTCACTGTGAGCTCGATCGTCTGCCCGTCGACGGTCACGACATGGCGCTCCCGGTCGATGAGCAGGCGGCCGTTCACGAGTGCGATGCGTTCCGTCGGCTCGGTGGCGCCGGTCTTGCGCAGGGCGTTGCGCAGGCGGGCCATGAGCACGCGTGGGCTGAAGGGCTTGGTGACGTAGTCGTCGGCACCCATCTCGAGACCAGCGACGATGTCGGACTCCTCGCCGCGCGCGGTCAGCATGACCACCGGGATCTCCTTGGTCCGGTCCTGGCCCTTGAGTCGGCGGCAGATCTCCAGGCCATCCAGGTCGGGCAGCATCAGGTCGAGCACGATCAGGTCGAACCCGGCACCCTGGACCATCTCGATCGCCTTGCGGCCGTTGCGGGCCACGCTGACCTGCATGCCCTCGCGCTCCAGGTGGAACTTCACCAGGTCGGCGATCTCGTTCTCGTCCTCGACGATCAGGGCGCTGGCGGGCATGTGGGGATTATGGCGAGGCGCTGATCTTCGTCATGTGTCCGAAGCGTTAAGAGTCCGTGAACCCGGCGTGGGCAGGGTGGCGTTGCAACACCCCATCGTCGCTCCGCGCCCGGTGACCGCCGGAAGCCCGGGTGGGATCCCATCCTGGGACAGGGCACCCAGGATCGCCATGGCTGCGGCCTCGCGATAGGCGGGAGGCCAGGCCTCCGAGCCCGGCGCAGGCCCGCCGGGGAAGGCGGCCGCGAGTCGATCGTGCAGGGGAGCGTTCAGGACGCCGCCTCCGGCGAGCACGATGTGGTGCACGCCGTGGGGGCGCAGGCTGTCGATGATCGTGTCCGCGATGGCCGCCACGGCGGTGGCGCAGGCATCGTGGGGCGTGAGGGCGCGGAGCAGCACCGCTGCCGCGCCGACCTGCTCGTCGTTGGTCCCGAGGCTCCGGCCCGATCGGGACTGTCCTCCGAGGATCGCGGTGACCTGCGCGAGGCACGCCCGGTCGACGGTCCCGGTCCCGGCCGCGGCACCTCCCCAATCACAGGGCTGCTCGAGGCGCGTTCGCGCCAGCTCGTCCAGCAGTTGGTTGCACAGACAGACGTCGAAGCCCCTCACGCCATCGGGGCAGGCCTCGCGCGGGGGAAGGACCGTCGCATTCGCGAAGCCGCCGAGGTTCACGACCGCCGTCGGCCGACCGCAGGCGTACATGATGGCATCGCTCGTCGGGGTCAGCGGTGCGCCTTGGCCACCGGCGGCAAGGTCCGCACCGCGAAGGTCGTGCAGCACCGGCACGCCGAACGCCTGCGCGACGGGCCATGGGTTGCACAGTTGCAGCGAGATCGGCGGCGCATGGAACAGCGTCTGCCCGTGCATCGCGATCGCGGTCGGTGGTGCCGCGCGGAGGGCGAGGTCCTGCAGCACCCGCACGTGCGCCGACGCCAGGTCGTGCGCGAGCGTCGCCAGTTCACCGGCACTCACCGGCCGTTGCCGGAGCATGGATCGCACGCGCCCGGCCAGCCCCGGCATCGCATCGTCGTAGCCGATCGACGCACCCGCGAGGAAGCGTGCGCGCATCGACCACCCCGCGCCCTCGATCGCCACGGCGGCGACGTCGATGCCGTCGCAGCTCGTGCCGCTCATGCAGCCATGGATGACGCGCACGCCGCCGTCGTGGGTCGACATGGGGGCATTGTGGCAGAACCGTTACACTCGCGGGCCGCATGCACAAGCGCATCCTCGTCACGGGCGGAGCAGGGTTCCTGGGCAGCCATCTGTGCGACCGCCTCGTCGAGGCCGGGCACGACGTGATCTGCCTGGACAACCTCTTCACCAGCCAGAAGTCCAACATCGCGCACCTGCTGGGCCGCCCGAACTTCGAGTTCGTGCGCCACGACGTGATCAATCCATTCCACTTCGAGGTCGACCAGATCTACAACCTCGCGTGCCCGGCCGCGCCCGGCCACTACCAGTACAACCCGATCAAGACGATGAAGACGTCGTTCCTGGGGGCCATGAACTGCCTGGGCCTGGCCAAGCGCCTGCGGGCGCGCATCTTCCACGCGAGCACCAGCGAGGTCTACGGCGACCCCGAGGTGCACCCCCAGGTCGAGAGCTACCGCGGCTGCGTCAACCCGATCGGTCCCCGGGCCTGCTACGACGAGGGCAAGCGTGCGGCCGAGACGCTCATGTTCGACTACCACCGCATGCACGGGGTGCAGATCAAGGTGGTGCGCATCTTCAACACCTACGGTCCGCGGATGCACCCCTTCGACGGCCGCGTGGTCAGCAACTTCATCCGCCAGGGGCTCGCGGGGGACACGATCAGCATGTTCGGCGACGGCTCGCAGACGCGCTCGTTCTGCTACGTGAGCGACCTCATCGACGGCTTCCTGCGCATGATGGATTCGCCTGCCGAGTTCACGGGTCCGGTGAACCTCGGCAACCCGAACGAGTTCACGATCATGGAGCTGGCGCAGAAGACCATCGCCATGACCGGCAACAAGGCGCGGCTGGGCCAGAGCCGACCGTTGCCGCCCGATGACCCCAAGCAGCGCAAGCCCGACATCACGCTCGCGCGCGAGCGGCTGGGCTGGGAGCCGACGGTGCAGCTGGCCGAGGGCCTGCAGCGCACGATCGACTGGATGAAGTCGGTCGATCTCAGCGACTTCCGGGCTCCGACGCCGAACTACTGAGCCCGAGTGGCCGTCGCCGTGCAGGCGGCGGGCATCGGCGCGCCCCGGCCATCACCCCGGCATGCCGCTGCGCCGCAGCTTGGCGATGCACTCCGGGATCACGCGTGTCGCGTGGTCGATCTCGGCGGTGGTCGTCATGCGCGAGACGCTCAGGCGGATCGTCCCGTGCGCGACCGGGTCCGAAAGCCCCATGGCCCGGAGCACCGGTGATGGTTCGAGCGATCCGCTCGAGCACGCTGCGCCGGCGCTGGCGGCAACGCCGCGCTCGGAGAGCAGGAGCAGGATCGCCTCGGCCTCGAGCCCGGGGAAGGCGACGCTGCTGGTGTTCCAGAGCCTCGGTGCAGTCATGGCGTTGATGGCCGATCCGGGAACGGCATCGAGGATGGAGCGCTCAAGCCCGGTGATGAGGCTTCGGCACGGAGCGTTCGGTGCCTGCGATGCAAGCCAGGCACGCGCAGCCTCGGCCGCGACGCCGAACCCCACGATGCCGGGCACGTTCTCGGTGCCCGCGCGGCGACCGAGTTCCTGCGGGCCGCCCGGGAGGATCGACTCGATCGACGCACCCGCCCTGATCGCCATGGCACCGACGCCCTTGGGGCCATGCAGCTTGTGTGCACTTGCCGTCAGCACGTCGATGCCGCTGGCGAGGAGGTCGGTCGGTTCGCGCCCGACCCACTGCACGGCATCGCAGTGGAACACGACGCCGGCCCTGCGGCAGCGTGCGGCGACCTCGACGATGGGCTGTACCACGCCGGTCTCGTTGTTCGCCCACATCAGGCTGAGCACGGCGATCGTCGGGCCATGGTCGCGCAGCAGGGCATCGAGTGCGTCGAGATCGATCGTCCCGTCGGCGTGGTGGCGAAGCCAGTGCACCTGGGTCCCGCGGGCCTCGAGCGATTGGGCGAGTTCGCGCACGGCGCTGTGCTCGAGCGGACTCGTGGCCAGGCAGGGTCGAGCAGGGCGCGCCGCCAACGCACCGAGGATCGCCCGCTGCGCCGCCTCGGTGCCGCCCGAGGTGAAGCTCACGTGGCGCGGTTGGCAGCCCAGCAGCCCGGCGACCTGTTCCCGCGCCCGCTCCATGGCATGGCGCGCCTCGATGCCGGCGCGGTGCACGCTGCTTGGATTCGCCCACCGCTCGCGCATGCACGCAGCCATCGCTTCGACCACCTCGGGGAGCGGCTGCGTCGTGGCGTTGCAGTCGAGGTAGGCCTGCATGTTCACGCCGCCCCGGCCCGCAGCGCGCGGATGAGGGCGTCGGTGCTCGAGTCGTGGGCGGCGCCCGTCACCGTGCCTTCGAGCCCCTTGATCACCTCGACCGCGAGCGACTTGCCGAGCTCGACGCCCCATTGATCGAAGGAGTTGATGCCCCACACGATGCCCTGCACGAAGGTCGCATGCTCGTACAGCGCGATGAGCGCGCCGAGGCTCGTCGGCGTGAGGGCGTCCGCCCAGAGGAACGAGCTCGGGCGGTCGCCGGGGAACGTGCGGTGCGGCACGAGCGCGTCAGGCGTGCCTTCGGCACGGACTTCGTCGGCCGTCCTGCCGAAGGCGAAGGCCTGTGCCTGCGCGATGGCGTTGGCGTTCAGGAGCATGCGATGGCGGCCCAGCGGATGCGCGGCGTCTCGGAAGCAGATGAAGTCGGTGGGCATCACCTGCGTGCCCTGGTGCATCAACTGGTAGAAGGCGTGCTGCCCGTTCGTGCCGGGCTCGCCGAACACCACGGGGCACGTCGGCCAGGCCACGGGCAGGCCGTGGTCGTCGATGCGCTTCCCGTTGGATTCCATGAGCAGTTGCTGCAGATAGGCGGGGAATCGCGCAAGCAACTGTTCGTACGGCAGCACGGCCAACGCGGGCAGGCCGAGGACGCTCGCGTTCCAGACGCCGGTCATGCCCATGAGCACGGGCAGGTTCGACTCGAGGGGGCTGGACCGTGCATGTTCGTCCATGGCCCGGAAGCCCGCGAGCAGGTCACGGAACGCTTCGGGACCGACGGCGATCATCGTGCTGAGCCCGATCGCGCTGTCCATGCTGTAGCGGCCGCCGACCCAGTCCCAGAAGCCGAACATGGTCGAGGGATCGATGCCGAAGGCACGGACCTTGGCCTCGTTGGTGCTCACGGCCACGAAGTGCTTCGCGACGGCGGCCTCGCCGAGCGCGGCCACCAGCCACGCCCTGGCGCTCGCGGCGTTCTCCATCGTCTCCTGGGTCGTGAAGGTCTTGCTGCTGATGATCACGAGCGTCCGTGCGGGGTCGAGTCCGTCAAGCGCCATCGACAGGTCGTTGCCGTCGACGTTGCTCACGAACCGGCACTCGATGCCATCCGCGCGCCATGGTTGGAGGGCCTGGTAGGCCATGGCGGGCCCCAGGTCGCTGCCGCCGATGCCGATGTTCACGACGTGGCGGATCCGTCCGCCCGTGGCGCCCAGCCAGGCACCGCCACGCACCGCCTCGGCGAAGCGCTCCATGCGGCGCAGCGTGTCCTGCACCGCAGGGACGACATCCTGTCCGTCGACCACGATCGACGATCCCGCCGGTGCACGCAGCGCGGTGTGCAGGACGGAGCGGCCCTCCGTCCAGTTCATCCGGATGCCGGCCAGCATGGCCGCGAAGCGCTCGGGCACCTGGCGCTCGCGGGCCAGGTCGAGCAGCAGCGGCATCGTGGCGGGCTGCATGAGCTGCTTGGACCAGTCGAGCGTCCAGCCTGCGCCGGAACTCGTGCACCGCATGGCCCGACCGGGCTCGGCCGCGAAGGCGGCCCGGAGGCTGATCGGCGAGACCGCGTCGCGATGCGCGAGCACGGCCTTCCATGATGCGGTCTCGTTGAGCCGGGGCCGTCGGGGGAGGGAGCATGCGTCGGTCATGGTGCTCGACATGCGGTGACTGTACGGCAGCGGCGATCGTCGGCGCGGGTACAGTCCGGTCCATGAAGCAGACTGCGTTGCTGAACCTGCTGGGCCAGAGCCCTTGGCAGGACAACATCACCCGCCGCATGCTCGAGGACGGATCGCTGCAGCGCACGATCGATTCGCTCGGCATCACGGGCCTGACGAGCAACCCGACGATCTTCGAGAAGGCGATCGGATCGGGCAGCGACTACGACGCGCAGGTCCGCGAGTGTGCCGCACGCGGGCTGAATGACGACGCGACCTTCTTCGAGCTCGCCCTGGCCGACCTCTGCCGGGCGTGTGACCTGTTCCTGCCGATCCACCGTCGGACCGGTGGCGTGGACGGTTGGGTCAGCCTGGAAGTGAGCCCGCTCCTTGCCAACGACACGCGGAGCACCGTCGAGGCTGCGGTCGCGCTGCACGCGCGGGCCAACCGGCCGAACCTGTTCATCAAGGTGCCCGGTACGCCCGAGGGCCTGCCGGCGATCACCGAACTCATCGCGCGGGGCGTGCCGGTGAACGTCACGCTGCTCTTCGATGTGGCGCAGTACGAGGCGACGGTGCTGGCGTACGTGAAGGGGCTCGAGCAGCGCGCCGCGAAGGGGCTTGCGCCGGACACCTGCAGCGTGGCGAGCGTCTTCATCAGCCGTTGGGACAAGGCGACCGCCGGATTGCCCGAGGGGCTCCGCAACCGCGTGGGCATCGCGATGGGTCGGGCCTGCTACGACCGATTCCTCGACATCTTCTCCGGCGAACGTTTCGAGGCGCTGCGCGCGAAGGGGGCACGGCCGCAACGCCTGCTCTACGCAAGCACGGGGACCAAGGACCCGGCGCTGCCCAAGTCGTTCTACGTCGAGGCGCTGTGCAGCCCCGGCACCGTGAACACGATGCCGGAGGACGCGTTGCACGGGCTCGCGAACGCGGGCACGCTGAAGGCGTGCTTCCTGCCCGGCGATCCCGCGACGAGCGAGGTGCTCAAGGGTGCCATGGCACACGGCGTCGACCTGGCGAAGCTCGCCGGGCAGCTGCAGGTCGAGGGCCGCGACGCGTTCATCGCCAGCTGGCACGCCCTGTTGAAGAGCATCGCGTCCAAGCGCGGCTGAACGCGCGGGCGTGCGGCGCTCGTGCGGCCGTCGCTCCCTTTGGGACGCCGGCATGCCTCGTTCGCGCGAGCCTGCTGTCCTTCGCGGCCGTCGCTCCCTGTGGGGCGTCGGCATGCCTCGTTCGCGCGAGATCGTGGCACGCGCGCAGCGGCCGTCGCTCCCTTTGGGGCGTCGGCATGCCTCGTTCGCGTGAGACTGCTGCTCTTCGCGGCCGTCGCTCCCTTTGGGGCG
>JBEGNG010000048.1:9008-9802 GCA_041182645.1 Planctomycetota bacterium | reverse complement strand
CGACCGCACCTGGCGGGACGCGCCGCAGCCGCTCATCACCGGCGCGGACCTCGACCTGACGATCGACCCGGCGGCGGGGACGATCGCGGTGGCCGGCAAGTACGTGCTCACCAACCGCACCGATGCGCCGATGCGGCAGTTCGCGGTCACGCCGAACACGACCTTCACCGACCTCGCGTTCACCTTCGAGGGCGAGGAGTGGGACGACGCGAAGGCCGCGAAGGAGCGCCGGCAGAGCCCGTGGTCGCAGCGCGTGGCCAACCGCGCCGGGCTGTGGGTGTTCACGCCGAAAGAGCCGATCGCGCCGGGCGCGAGCGTCGAGCTCGGGTTCCGGCACGTGGCCCCGGGGCGCGGCACGCAGAAGAACCCGGCGGGCGCGGGCGAGTTCATCGTCCGCTCCGCCGTGCTCCTCAACAGCTTCGGACCGAGCTTCCTGCCGATGATGGGCTTCGTCGACGGCGTCGGGCTGGATCCCGAGCGCATGCCCGAGCCGAAGCGGCCCGGGCCCGACGACTGGAAGAAGGTCACGAAGACCGCGTTCGGCACCGGCGGCGAGACCACGATGAAGGCCGTGGTCCGCGTGCCCGCCGAGTTCCGGGCCAACATGCCCGGCGTCTGCACCGAGGACACCGTGGCCGACGGCGTGCGCACCATGCGATGGGAGTCCGACCACCCGATCATGGCCATGAACGTGGCGGCCGGGCGCTGGGAGGAGTCGCGCGGCAGGACCACCTCCATCTGGCACCTGCCGCAGCATGGGTTCAACGTGCCGGCCATGCTCGACGCGCTCGACG
>JBEGNG010000048.1:0-8981 GCA_041182645.1 Planctomycetota bacterium | reverse complement strand
GGCTACGCACAGGGCTTCCCGACCAACATCGTCTTCAGCGAGGGGATCGGCTTCATGTCGAAGCCCACGCCCGAGCAGGACACGCCGTTCATGGTGACCGCGCACGAGGCGGCGCACCAGTGGTGGGGCAACATCCTGCGCCCGGGCGATGGTCCGGGGGGGAACATCCTGAGCGAGGGCATGGCGCACTGGTCCACGGCGCGCCTGACCCGCCAACTGCGCGGCGAGCGGGCCCGCATGGCCTTCATGCGTCAGATCGAGTTCACCTACGGCATCTCGCGCAGCGCCGACGATGAGCTGCCCATGGTCGAGATCGACGGCTCACGCAACGGCGACGGCACGGTGACCTACGACAAGGGCGGCTGGGTGTTCTGGATGCTCATGGAGCACCTGGGCGAGGAGCGGATGGATGCGGGCGTCCGCGCCTTCATCGAGAGGTTCCTCCAGGGGCCGGACTTCCCGCTGCTCCAGGACTTCGTCGAGGCCATGCGTCCGCACGCACCCGATGCGGCCGCCTACGACGCGTTCGTCAAGCAGTGGTTCTTCGACGTGGTCGTGCCTGAGTTCAAGATCGAGTCGGCGATGACCACCGCACCGACGGCACAGGGTGGTCCGTGGCGCACCGTGCTCTCGGTACGCAACGCCGGCACCGGCACCGTGCCGATCGAGCTTGCCGTGACCAACGGCGAGGACCGCTGGCCGGAAACGAGCGTCACTCGGACGCCCGAGGAACGTGCGGCCGCGGCCAGGCAGCGGCCCGAGTACCTGGATGCGCGGTCGCATCGGACGATCGGTCCCGGTGAGACGGTCGAACTGACCATCGAAAGCGCGTTCCGTCCGGAGAAGGCGATCATCGATCCCGACGTGCGGACGCTCATGCTCAACCGCAAGGGGGCAGAAGCCCCGGTCCGCAGCACAGAGACGACGGCCGCAGCGACGCGCTGACTCCATCACCTCGACGCACGACAGGCGTGCGAGTGGGCGCCATCAGGGGCGACGGCTCAGGGGCACGCGCCCCACGAGCCCAGCAGCACGGCCAGGTCGCCGCCATCGACGGCGCCGCTGCCGTCCAGGTCAGCGTCGCACGCGCTGCACGGACCCCACGACCCGAGCACCACGGCAAGGTCGCCACCGTCGGTCACGCCGTTGCCATCGAGGTCCGTCGGGCACGCCGGGGCCGGATCGTTGGCGCGGATGACCGTCAGCGACATGTAGTCGTGGTAGGTCTCGTCGGCGGGACGCTCGCCGTAGACGAGGAACCGAACCGTGCCGTCGGCGGCGACGACGTTCTGCAGGTTCGTCCGCAGCGAGGCCGTCAGGTTCTCGTCGCGGTTGCCCGCGAAGCAGTCGAGGTAGCGGTTCTGGCCGACCAGGCCGTTGGCGTCACCCCAGTTGCCCAGCGCGTTGTTCCAGACGTAGAGCTCGGCCTGCGTGCAGTTGGCGGCGAAGCCCTCCCAGCGCACGCGGAGCTCGTCGATCTGCGCCACCGGCTCGCTGATCACGAATCGGTACACATGGGTGGCCTCACTGGTCGAGGCGACCGTCGGCGTGATGTAGCGATTCGTGTCGGTCGAGCCGCCGGTGGCGTTCGAGGTCGAGAGCGCCGTGTAGTTGGCGGCCGTGAGCGCCGTGCTCACCGGGTTGGCGTTCGCGTTGACGTTGGTCCAGCTTCCGGTGGCGGAACCCGCCCCGAACCGCGTGACGCCGGCGCCCGTGGCGAAGTCGTACGTACCGGCGGTGCCGGTGGCGATGCGGAAGGGGTTGCTCACGCCGATCGTCGTGTCGCCGTCGGCCGCACGGGCGACCACGCGCACGAGCGCGGCGCTCGCCTCGACCGCAGGCACGGTCCACGAGAAGCTGCCGGAGTCCGGGATCGCGCTGGCGATCGTGGTCCAGCTGGTGCCGCCGTTGACCGAATACGCCAGGTCGACGTTGGCCAGCGCGGCGTTGTTGGTGTCGCTGGCGTTCCAGCGGATCTGCTGGGTGGCGCCCTGCAGCCAGACCTCGTTGCCAGCGGGCTCGACCACGTGGGCCGACGGCAGCAGGTCGGTGTAGCGGGGCACCTGCTTCACGATGCAGTGGATGGCGCCGCTGGCGGTGATGATGCTCGAGCACTGGATCGGCACGATCTGCACGCCGGGGCCCGCGGCCTGCTGCCACTTGGCCAGCGCATCCGCATCCTCGTCGTTGTAGGCCGAGTTGCCGCCCGCGGCGAGCTGGGTGCCGTAGCAGGGGATGAAGATGCGGTTGTTCACCCGGAAGGCGTTGGCGTAGGTGAAGTGCGTGCCGGCGCCGTCGTTCCAGGCCTTGGGGCGGAAGACCTGGAAGCCCAGGCCCTGCATGTACGGCACGGCGTTGTTGGTCACGCTGATCGCCGTGGCGTTCGAGCCGGGGATGAACTCGCTGATGATCGCGGTGTCCTGGTCGACCATGTACATCCACATGTCGATGTGGCCGGTGCCGTCCACCGAGAAGGGCAGCTGCGGCAGGATGTGCAGCGTGTCGATCCCCTGGTAGGTGTCGTAGAGCTCGCGGATGAGCGCCTCGGTGTGGCCACCGGCGGTCGGGTTGTCCAGGTTGATCAGCGCGGTGCAGAACCCGCTGCGGTTGGGGCCGGGCTGGAAGTTGCCACCCGAGTAATACAGGCCCATGTCGAGCGTGGGCACGCCGAGGGTGATGTCACCGATCAGCGTGGGGAGGAAGTTGTCCGAAGGGCGGTTGGGGTAGTAGTGGCTGTCGACGACGGCGAGTGCGCCGCCCTGGAACACGAAGTGCGGGCCGTAGTCGCGCATCCAGATCGAGTTGCTCGGCTGGATGATGAAGACGACCTTGCTCATGTTCGCGCCGGCGGCGGTGAAGGCCGTGGTCGCGCTGTTGGCGGTGGTCTGGTTGGCCACGACCACGTAGGCGATCTCGTCGTTCACGGTGCCCGCGGTCAGGCTCGAGACCAGTGCCGTGACGACCGAGTTCCAACTGTTGCCGTACTGGTAGAGCACGCCGCGCGTGGGGCCGTACTCGGGGATCGAGCTGATCAGCGAGGTCCCGACCTCACCGGCGAGGCCGCCGTCGGTCGGGCGACGGATGGCGTACGGCTCGAGCTTCTGGTTGGGATCGAACGGAGTGCCTCCCTCACGCACGCGGGTGAGGGTCGACGTGAACTCGGGTTCGTCCTGTCGCGCCGATGGTGGGGACGCCAAGAGGGTGCAGGCGAGCAGGCTCGGGGCGGCAAGGCCGACGATGGTCGTGATCGGGGTGGGCATGGTGGAGGCGTGGAGGGTCCGGAAGGTGACTGGGAGTGTGTCCACTCTAGGCATCCGGTCAACCCCCGGTCCGTCGATTGCTCCGCCAACGACAGCGGGGCGCCGCTCGCGCGACGCCCCGCAGGATGGTCCTTCGTTGCGACTTACTGGGCGGTCCAGCGGGTGAGCAGGCCGCCGAGTTCCGCGCCACCGACCAGGCCGTCGCCGTCGACGTCGAGCACCGGGTTCGCGATGCCCCAGCTCGTGAGCAGCTGGCCCAGGTCGGCGCCATCCACGAGGCCGTCCTCGTTGAGGTCGCTCGGGTTGGCGTTGACGGGAGCGCTGGCGAACCGGAACGCCGGCGTCGAGGCATCGATCCAGGCATCGATCTCGATCAGGGCCGCGGTGATGAGCTCGACCTTCCAGAAGAGTTCACCCTGCTCGACCTTCAGCTCCGCTTCATGCACGGTCGAGCCCGGGTACTGGGCCACCGCGGCATCGACCGCCGAACCCATGCCGACGGTCAGGCTGCCCAGCAGCGCACGGATCGCCGCGATCCGGGCGGCTTGCGAGGCGGTCGGCGTGTACGCGACGTTGGCGAGCACGCTGCCGTCGAGCGCGACGGTGACCTGGCGCACGCCGGTGCCCTTGGTCTCGAAGAAGCGCACCTCGACGCGCGTCGCGGCGGCGAGGCTCGAGGCATCCTCGTCCTCGGCTTCCGATTCGAAGGCGGTCCATCCGCCGCCGATCGCCGCGGCGGCGGCATCGAGGCATGCGTTGAACTGCGCGGATCCGATCGTTTCCTCAACGTCGTCGCCCGCGCCGTGGTGCGGGATCAGGCCGCCGGTGACGGCGTCGACGTAGAGCTTCGACTGGTCCATGTACTCCAGCTGGTACGAGAGGATGCCCTCCTCGCGGTCGAGCTGGATCTTCTGCAGGTCGGAGCCCGAGGAGGCACCCGCCGCGGCATCGATCGCATCGCTGAAGTCGAGCGTCGCATCGGCGAGGTTGGCGAGGATCCACTGCAGGTCCGGCAGGTCGCTCTGGTCGGGCGAGTCGACGTCGACTTCGATCAGTGCGCCGGTGGTCATGTTCAGCCGCGGGTTCCAGTTGGTGGTGAGGCCGGTGTCGTACGCATCGCCCTCGTACACCAGGGTGCCGCTGCGTTCGCGCAGCTCGACGCCCAGCAGCGTGCCCTGCGGGACGGCCTGGCGGCAGCCGGTGACGGCAGCGGGGAAGCCGATGTCCGCATGGGCTGCGCCGGTGACGGTGAGGATCAGTGCGAGGTGGTTCTTCATGGTTGGGTTCCGTTCTGGGTTGCTTCGGAGGACCGGAGTGGCCCCGACGCAAGGACAGTGGGGCCCGGCGCCGGCTGGATACCGATGTCGGGGAATTTTCCCGCGGCGATACCCTTGACCCGCCCATGGCCGAGCCATCGACCTCCACTCCCGGGTCCGACCTCGTCGCGCGCGCCGCGGCAGGGGATCGTGCCGCCTGGCAGACGCTCGTCGAGCGTCATGCCGGCCTGGTCTGGTCCGTCGTCCGTCGCGGCGGCGTGGGGCGGGACGCGGGTGAGGACATCGTTCAGGAGGTCTTCGTCGCGGCGCTCCGGGCCTTGCCCGGACTGAAGGAGCACGACCGCTTCGAAGCGTGGCTCGTGACGACCACCAAGCGGCTGGTCTGGAAATCGTGGTCGGCCCGTCGCCGCCAGGGCGACGAACTCCCCGACGAACTCGTCGGCGCCGAGGCGGACGCCGGCGCCCTGACCTCGGCCCAGGAAACCCGCATTGCGGTGCAGCGGGGCCTCGATCAACTTCCGGAGCGATGCAGGGGCCTCTTGCTTGCCGCCTTCGCCGAGGGACCGCCACCTGACTACGACCGGCTGGCCGTCCAGCTCGGCGTCCCCCGCGGCAGCCTCGGGCCGACGCGGGCCCGGTGCCTGGAGCAGCTCGCGAAGGTCCTGACGGCCATGGGACTGGGGAGAAATGCCTGAGGTTGACGTATCCAGCAGTCCCCGTGATGCACTGATCCCATGGACCCCATGACACCCGCACCCGACCAGCATCCTGCCGACCCCGCCGCCGACCTCGCCGCGCTGCTCGCCTCGCGCGGCGTCGATCGTGCTGCGGCGGTCGATGCGGTGCGCGAACTCCGGATCCTGGCCGAGTCCGACGTTCCCGCGTCGATCATCGCGCGCGCCGTCGCGATCATGCCGGCAGCCTCCGCCGAAATGTCCGCTCCCGGCGTGTTGGCTCGCGCACAGGCCTGGGTCCGATCGCTCTCGGCCGCGATCGACCGTGCAGCCTCCGATGCCGTCGGTGCACTGCAACCCATGCCGCAGGTCGCCGGCGTGCGGCGTGCGGTCGACGCGGATCGCTTCAGGATCGAGGGCGGCCGTGCCGACCTTCAGCTTGGCCTCGAGGGTGAACGGCTCCCCGCCGGCGCCGGATGGCGGCTCGTGGGCATGCTCACGGCATCGAGCGGCGTGCCCGCCGGCATCGAACTCTGCTTCGTCGATCACGCCGGGCGTGAGCATGTGACCGCGGTCGATGATCTCGCCATGGTCGAGTGCACGCTGCCCGATGGTGCGTACGCGTGCTCCGTCCGCGCCGGCGGGGTCGCGTCGCCGACGATCGTGGAGTTCACGGTCCCATGACCGCATCCGGGCATGGCGCTGCCGAGGACCTCGCGGTTCGTTGCGCGCACCTCGAGGCGACCATCCCCACCGAGCCGTTGCCTGCGGCCGAGGGTCTTGCGTCGATCGCCGCGCAGGCCGTCGAGCAGTGCATGCCGGCGGTGCAGGTCCGCGCCGAGCGCGCGCGTGCGAGGGCGCTGGCGTATGCAGGCCAGTACGACGCATCGCTCGCGCAGGCCCGTGCCTGCGCCGAGCATGCGCGGCACCATGGCTTGCTCGAGGAGTGCGCACGCGCGCAACTGGCGGCGATGCACTCGCTCGTCGAGACCGGTCGGCTCGACGAGGCCCTGGCCGAGGGCCACGCCGCGCGTGCCACGCTCGTCGACCGTGGGGACGCCGCGCTCCTGGCGCGAGCCGACATCAACCTGGGCATCGTGCTCCAGCGTCAGGCTCGCTTGGACGAGGCACTTGAGCGATTCGAGGCCGCCGCTCCGGCCCTGGCGGGCGAGCCGCTGGTCCTCGGGCAACTCGAGAACAACCGGGGCGAGACGCTGCTGCGGCTCTTCCGCTTCGACGAGGCGCGCACGAGCTTCCTCGCGGCGCACGAGGCGAATCTCCGCGCCGGCGCGCGCCTGACCGCCGCCATCGCGCAGGGCAACGTCGCCGACCTGGAGGCTCGTCGCGGCGACCTCTCGGCAGCGATCCCGCAGTTCCAGGCGGCCATCGACCTCATCGAACCGCTCGGTTCGCCCGGGCACCTGCTCCGGCTGCAGGCCGAGCGTGCCGAGACGCTGGCCGCCGGTGGGTTGGCGGCGGATGCCTGCCGCGCCTTCAAGGCGCTGATCCCCGAACTCGACGCCGCTGGCCTGCGCCGCGAGGCGGCGCGCGCCCGTGCGGGACTCGGCCGCGCACTCCTGCAGGCCGGCGAACCATCCGAGGCGCGCACGGCGCTTGCTGCGGCGGAAAGCGAGTTCACCGCCCTCGCCGATTCGCTCGAGGCTGCGCGTGTGGTGCTCGACCACGCGGCCATCCTGCTGCAGATGGGTGACGACGACGCTGCACGGCTGATGGTGCGCCGGGTGCAGCCTGCGCTCGCGAGCCGCGGGCTCGACCGTGCGCGTGCGGAATTGCTGCTCGCGTCCTGTTCGCGCCGGGCCGGCCAGCACGCCGAGGCCGCTGCCCACGTGGCGATGGTCCGCGCCGTGGCGGGGGGCATCCGCCCGATCGAGGCACTGGCCGACTTGGAAGACGCCGCCATCCTCAGGGCGCAAGGGCGCGTCGCTGAAGCCCTGGTCCCTGCGCGCCGCGCAGCACATTCGCTCGAATCGATCCGCACCGCGTTGCCTGCACGCCGCCTGCGGCTGGCCTACGCCGATGCGGCGATGGCCCATGCGTGCACCCTCGGGCTGCTGCTCGATGCGGGCGGCCCCGCGCATGAGGTGATCGATGCGGTCGAGGCCATCGATGCGCGGTCGAGCGCGGAGGAGTCGTTCCCCGGCCAGGCCGCGCAGGCCGGTGCTGCGAACGACATCGTCCGCCGCGCGGCGCTCGAACGCGACCTCACCGCGCTGTACTCGATGCTCGCGGATGCCGGCGCAGCCGATCAGCGCCATGCCGCCTGGCGCACCGAGTGCAGCCGGCTCGAGCAGGCGATCGATGAGCTCGACCTGCGGATCGAGACGGGCACGGCGGTGCGTACCGGCCGGGCCCGGCGTGTGGGCGCCGAGGGGCTCACCGCGATGCTGGGCCCCAACGAGGTGGTCGTGCGCTTCGGCATGCACGGCAACGAGCTCTTCTGCGCGGAACAGGCATGCGATGGATCCCGGGTGACGCGAGCGCTCGGCAGCCGCCCCGAGCTCGAGCGCCTCGTCCGCGCCCTGCACTTCCACATGCGCAGGGCTGCACTCGATCCTGCGCCCACCGAGGCATCGACGGTGCATGAACTCCTGCGTCGCCTCGATGCGGTGCTGGGCGTTCCGGTGCGCGACGCCGTCGAGCGCCATGGGGCCAGGGCGGTGGTCGTGCCGGCCGGCGCGGCTGCGCTGGTGCCGTTCCACGCGCTGCCCTCGCTCGATGCGGAGAACCTCATCGTCACGACTGCGCCGAGCGTGGGCATGCTTGCCGCCACGCTCTCGATGCCGCGCCTCGATCGGCCGCGTCGCGTGCTGAGCGTCGGCGTCGCCGATGCATCGATCCCGGGCGCGGCGGACGAAGCCGCATCGGTCGCCTCGATCTGGTCGGGGGTGGAGGTCTCGTGCCTGACGGGTCCGGCGGCGAGCGTGGCTGCGGTGCAGTCGGCGCTGCCCACGGCCGACCTCGTGCACGTCGCGTGCCATGGGTGGTTCACGCCGATCTCGCAGGATGCCTCGGGCCTTCGCCTGGCCGATCGCTGGATGCACCGTCGCGACCTGCGTGACGTGGCGCTGACGGCGGATCTCGTGGTGCTGTCGGGGTGCGAGACGGGCCCAGGCGGCAGCGGCGGCGATGCACAAGGCCTGTTTGCGGGCTTCCTGGGAGCCGGCGCACGCCGGGTCCTGGCCTCGCTCTGGACGGTTCGTGACGAAATCTGCGTCGAGTTCATGGCCGGCCTCCACGCCCGGTGGCACAGTGATGGCCTGGGCGATGTCGGTCGTGCCTGGGCGCAGCAGGTGGCTCGGGTGCGCGCCGACCATCCCCATCCGGCGCATTGGGCGCCTGCTGAGTGGATCACCCCGATGACGCCCCGACTCGACATCCTCGCCCTCGCCACGGCGCTGGCGCTCCCGGCCGCGGCGGATGTCTGCAACCAGCCGGCTGCTGCGCTCGATGACCAGCTGATCGTGGCAGGTGCGCCCGGTACCAACGCCTCGCAGCTCGCTTCGCTGCTCGAGGCGATCACCCCGGGGCTGGACCTTGAACCGGTGGACGCGTTGCCGGGCCGCCCCATCCATCTCATGCAGGCGTCGTGGCCTGGAGGCTGGACGCTGGCGCAGGTCGAGGCCTGGATCGACGCGACGATCGCGTCCGGCCTGCCGCAGCTCGCCTGGATGGAACTCGATTACCTCGGCCAGGTCCCCGGCGGCGGCACCGGCAGCATCTTCGTCGACGGCATCACCGATGATCAGGTC
>JBEGNG010000047.1:0-11662 GCA_041182645.1 Planctomycetota bacterium | reverse complement strand
TTCTCCACCACGGTGAGCTCGCTGATCAGGTTGAAGGCCTGGAAGACGAAGCCGATCTGCCGACCGCGCACCGCACTGAGCTCGTCGTCGGGCAGGGTCGCGACATCGACGCCGTCGAGCACGTAGGCACCGGACGTCGGTCGGTCCAGGCAACCCAGCAGGTTCATGAGCGTGCTCTTGCCCGAACCGCTCGAGCCCATGATCGCCAGGTACTGGCCATGCGGGATGTCCAGGTCGACGCCCTTGAGCGCCTCGACCAGCACCGAACCATCGGGCCGGAAGTAGGTCTTCGTCAGGCCGCGCAACGATGCGGCATGCTCGGTCCGTCGCTCCATGCTCCGATCGTACGCAGGCGGCGGGCCGGATGCCGCGCGCTCGGCGACTCGGATGGACGCAACTCCGTGGCGCCCATGCCCCGCGGATCAGCGCGCGGGGGCAGCGCGTCGGATCATGATCGTCACCGGTGTGCCCTCGGCGGGGATGCGCTCGCTCCGTGCCAGCAAGGATGGCTCGGCGACCTCGGCCCGGTCGGGTACGACGGCGACGCTCGCGATGGGCTCGTCGCCGAACGTGACCAGCCCGACGACGCTGCCCGACTGATCCGCGGCGTACGGCACCGCAGCTGCCTCGCGCGTGACGCTGCCCGAGAACACGAAGACGATCGGCGGCGCACCCTTCGGGGTCGTGATCCACTCGGTGAGCGCGCAGCGCATGGGACGCCCATCGGCGGCGGTCCACTCGACCTCGACGTCGACGCGCTCGCCGGTCGGCGGCACGAGCTCGAGGCTTCCGTCATCCCGCACGCGCCAACGGCCCGGTGCACCGGGCTTGAGTCCTGCGAGCAGCATCGCGGCGTGGACCGCACTCGGCGGCATCTCGACGCTGACGAGCGACTCGTGCTCGCGCGACCCGACGCGACAGATGGCTTGCTCGAGCCAACCTTCGCGCAGCGCCACGCTGCCCGGAACCCGGATGGCGGCCGCCCCACGGTCGACCTCGATGGCACCGAGCCGGATGATCGCCGTCGAGGGTGCGCGTGCGTCGGCGCGTGCGTGGTCCTGCTCCGGACCGGCGACCGCAGCGGGCGCGTCGGTCACCGCAGGATGGTGCCCGCGCGGCGCGGAACACGCCGCACACGACGCCAGTGCAAGGAGCACGCGAGGTCCTGAACGCTTCAAGCACGCACCCGCTTCATGAAGCACCCGATGCTATCGGTCACCGTTCCGGCTGGCCGCAGCGCGCCCCGTCGGTGGTCGCTCGGGCATGGCGCGCGCGGATCGCCGCTGCGTCGCGATGGCCACGCAGACGCGGGGAAGGAATCGAATCACCGAGGGCAAAAACTTGGATCACTGCTCCGCATCCAACGTCGGAGCACGGTGGTCGAAGAAAAAAGGCCCGGCGGAGCAATGCTCACGCCGAGCCCTTCCGGGGGACCGTTGGGGTGACGATAGACTCGGATCGACAACGAGTCAAACGATCGAGCGAACCTCGCCGCCAGCTTCCATGACGAGCACCGACCCACGACAGTTCACGGCAATGCTCACACGAATCGTGAGGATGGCGTGGCCGAGCGACGGATCGCAAGGAAGCAACGGCTACGCCTCGGTACCGCCGCTTGTTGCCGGACGTCAGTACGTGGAGTGGATCGTCACCTGCTCGGGAACGCCCGACCGCACCGGCTACCTCGTCTCGATCACCCCGATCGATGCCGCCGTCCGGGCGTGGGCACCGACCTGGCACGGCGAGCCCGCGACGGCCGCCTGCATGCAGTCGCTCACCAAGGCGTGCGAGGCGGCGGCACTCCCACCCATCGCAGGACTTTCGCTCCGTCTGAGCCCGCAGCACCTCTACCTCTGGGAGCCCACCATGCCGGACCGTCTCCGACTGCAGGTCTCGTTCGAGTTCTCCGCATCGCATCGGCTTGCCCTGCCGGGATGCACCGACGAGGAGAACCACGCCCTGTTCGGCAAGTGCAGCAACCCCAACGGGCACGGGCACAACTACCGGCTCGACGTCAGCGTCATCCCGTCGTCCGCCGTGCCCAACGCCGTGCCGGTGCTCGAGCGCGTGGTCGAGCGTGAGGTCATGTCGCGCCTGGACCACAAGCACCTGAATCTCGATTGCCCCGAGTTCGCTTCGCTCAATCCGAGCGTCGAGCACATCGCGCTGGTCTGCCGCAACCTGCTGCAGGAGCCGCTGCGGACGGCTGGGCTCGTGTTGGTGTCCGTGACCGTCTGGGAGACCGCGAAGACCTGCGCGACGGTCGAGGCCGCGGGCTGAGTCCCGCTCGGCGCCCGGCAGGGCGTTCAGCCGAGGTCTTCCTCGCCCAGCAGCGTGAAGCGCTTGCGCAGGAGGATCTGCCCTGCCAGCGTGTTGTCATCGACGGCCAGCGCCACCGCGGGAGCGCCATCGCGCTGCGTGAGGAGCGGATACGAGAATCGGATGTTCAGTTCGGCCGCCAGCAGGTGGAGGCAGACCGTCGCGACCGTCTGCCCTGGAACCATCTCGACCACGAGCAGGTCGCTCTCGCTGAACGTGTACTGATGCTTGCGGAGCGTGTGCCGCGCGGCGTCTGCGTTGGTGAAGATCATGCGCACGACGGCGTGGTCGCTCGAGTCGAGCACGCTGAACGCCGCGATCTGCAGGCCGTTCTGCTCGCACATCTGGAGCAGCTCGAGCAGCTTGCCCACCTTGTTGTCGAGGAACACGCTGAACTGCCGCACCGTCGGCGGCGAGTACCCCTGTTCGGTTCCTGGACTCAGCTGGGCCATGGGCGGCGAAGTGTAGCGAAACGACACGGGGCGCCCGTCGAGGCGCCCCGTGCCGGGCCGGTCGGTCGCGCACCGCGGGGCGGCGCGCGCAGCGACCAGGATCATCGAGATCGATCAGCCGGTCCAGGCGCTCAGCACCAGGCCCAGGTCGGCGCCATCGGTGTCGCCCTGGGTGGAGCCCCACGCCGAGAGCAGCACGCCCAGGTCAAGGCCGTTGACCGAGCCATCGCCGTTGAAGTCGGGGCTCGGCACGACCGACCAGGGGCCGGTGAAGGTGACCTGCGACAGGTTCGGCGTGATCGTGAGGCGGATCGCGGTGACGTTGGCCGGCAGGCTCTCGGCGGGCACGTCGAAGATGAGCGAGCCGAGGCTGAACTGGTCGACCTTGGCGACCCCCGCGGTCTGGGTCAGACGCCCGGTGATGTTCACGGTCGCCGGCTGGTCGAGCACGTAGGTGCCGGTGTCGATGCCGGTGGTCGAGTACTCGGCGTGCAGGTTCACGGGCACGTTGGGCATCGTGTAGTTGCCCGTGCCGCTCAGGGGGCTCGCCGCCGGGGCGGTCATCGAGATGATGACCGAAGCCAGGTTCACGTTCAGGTTCTGGCAGCCGATGAACGGGAAGCAGAAGAACGAGAAGTTGTAGTTCGCCCCGCCGAGCGCAAGGTTCATCGTGTCCTGCCCGATGTTCGCCCAGGGCGGGTTGTTCGGGCTCATCGTGATGTGCATCGGGCCCTGCAGCGAGTGGTTGTTCTGCTCGGTGTCGTTGCTCGAGCCGAAGGTGCTGTGGGTGATGTCGATCCGGACGGTCGCCTGGATGGTCGTGTTCGGCGCGATCGAGACGGTGGCTTGGCTGGTGGCCTGGGCCGCAGCGGTTGCGGTGAGGGCCGCAAGGGCAGTCTTCGTGATGTGCATCCTGGATCTCCTTGAGTTATCAGGTTAGTCCGAATCCGGGGCGAGTCAAAGCGGCCGCGGCCGGATCTTGTCCCGGATCTTGGCCCGTATCGTGGCATCATGGCTCACCGAACCCTCGCGCTTGCCCTGTTCGCGACCTTGGCGCTGCATGCGGTCCCGTCGCAGGGGGCCTTCCAAGCCCAGTCGAGCACCGATCGGGCCCAGCTGGCCAGCGCCCGGGTGGTGCCGGGCGAGCGTCAGTCGGATGGTGCCCAGCCCGGGGCCGCTGCGGGCCAGCGTTCGGACGCCGCAACCCGGCTCGGTGCCTTGATCGACGAGTACGAGCGCTGGGTCGACTTCACCTACCCCGAACAGGCCATCACCCGGCGCCGCCCGACCGCCCCCGACCGCATCACCGATGCCAGCATCCGCGGTTTCGGCATGCGCGCCGAGCACCTCAAGGTCGTGCGCGACGAGCTGCTGGGGATCGACGCCGCCGGACTGGGCGAAGCCGACCGGCTGGACCGGGACCTGCTGCTGCGGGAACTGGAGCTGGGCATCCGGTCGTTCGACTTTGCCCGGTGGCTCGTGCCGGTCGATGCGCGCAACGGCCCGCAGGTCGATGCGCCGCAGTTCGCCGAACACGTCGCGTTCGAGCAGCCCGAGGACTATGCGAACTACGCCAAGCGGTTCAGCGCGCTGCCGCAGGCGATCGCCGACACCGAAGCACGCATGCGCGAAGGCCTGGCCCGGGGGCTCATGCCGCCCCGAGCCTGCATGGAGGGCGTGCTGCAGCAGTTCGATGCGGTGCTGGCCACGAAGCTGCTCTCGACCGGCGCGCCCCTGCGCGAGGCCGCGGTGCGGCACGGCGACCTCTTCGCCGCCCCGCTGCTCGAGACCTGGGAACGTGACCGACAGCGCGCGCTGGACGCGATGGCCGTGCTGCGCACCTTCCTCGAGCAGGAGTACCTGAAGGCGTGCCGCACGACCGTGGGGTGCTGGGATGCTCCCGACGGTGCCGCGTACTACGCGTTCGAGCTCGCACGCTTCACCACCACCGACCTGACGCCCGACCAGGTGCATGCGCTGGGCCTTGCGGAAGTCGCGCGCATCCGCGCCGAGATGCTCGAGGTGATCGCACGGACCGACTGGCAGGCTGCCGATCCGGCGCGCGCGGCCATGCCGGACGACGCGCGATTCGCCGCCTTCATCGCGTACCTGCGGACCGACCCCCGCTTCTACCACGCGAGTGCCGACGCGCTGCTCGCGGGCTACCGCGACATCTGCAAGCGCGTGGATGCGGAGCTGCCGCGGTACTTCAAGGTCCTGCCGCGCTGCCCCTACGGCGTGCGCGAGATCCCTCGGTTCATGGCACCGCAGCAGACGACGGCCTACTACATGCCCGGCTCCATGACCGGCGGCCTGCCGGGTTGGTTCTACGCCAACACCTACGCGCTCGACCAGCGACCCATCTACGAGATGATCCCGCTGGCGCTGCACGAGGCGGTGCCCGGGCACCACCTGCAGATCATGCTCGCCGAGGAGATGACCGGCACCCGGCACTTCCGCAAGGGCATCGACTCGACCGCCTTCGTCGAGGGATGGGCGCTCTACAGCGAGCGCATCGGCATCGACATGGGCTTCTTCCGCGAGGATCCCTACGCGGACTTCGGACGGCTGCTCTACGAGATGTGGCGTGCCACGCGGCTGGTCGTCGACACGGGCATCCACCACCTGCGCTGGGAGCGCTCCCGGGCGATCGACTACATGAAGGCCAACACGGCACTGAGCGAACTCAACATCGCCCGCGAAGTCGACCGCTACATCGCGTGGCCTGGGCAGGCATGCGCGTACAAGATCGGTGAACTCTGCATCCGTGGGCTGCGCCAGGAAGCCGAGGCGGCGCTCAAGGATCGCTTCGACATCCGCGGGTTCCACGACGCCGTGCTCGGCGCGGGTCCCCTGCCCCTGCCGCTGCTCGAGGCCCGCGTGCGCACCTGGATCACGGCGCAAGCCGCCGTGCCGGCCACGCCCTGATCAAGCCATGATCAAGCCATGATCAAGCCATGATGCCGGTGTGCACGTTCCCCTTCACGTCGGTGAGGCGGAAGTCCCGGCCGGCGTGGTTGTAGGTGAGCCGCTCGTGGTCGAAGCCCATGAGCCACAGGATCGTGGCGTGCCAGTCATGGATGTCCATGGGATTCTCGACGGCTTCGGCACCGGTGGGGTCGGTCGACCCGTAGGAGAAGCCGCCCTTCACGCCGCCGCCGGCCATCCACATCGTGAATCCCTTGTTGTTGTGGTCGCGGCCATCGTCCCCTTGCGCGTACGGCGTGCGGCCGAACTCGCCGCCCCAGATCACGAGCGTGTCCTTCAGCATGCCGCGCCGTTTGAGGTCCGACAGCAGGCCCGCGATGGGGCGGTCGATCTCGCCGCACTTCTTCTCGAGGTCTGCCTTCATGTTGCGGTGCGTGTCCCATCCCCCGGCGGTGACCTCGACGAAGCGGACGCCGGCCTCGGAGAGCCTGCGCGCCATCAGGCATTGGCGGCCGAACCCATCGGTCTGCTGGTCGCCGATCCCGTAGAGCGCGAGGGTCTTGGGATCCTCATCGGAGACATCGAGCACGTCCGGCACTTCCATCTGCATGCGGAACGCCAGCTCGTAGCTCTCGATGACGCCCTCGATGCCGTCGCTGCGCGGGTCGCGCTTGAGGCGCTCCTTGTTCAGCTGCTGCACGAGGTCGAGCTGGTCGCGCTGCGCCTCGCGGGTGAGCAGCGGATTCGAGAGGTTCGGCAACGCACCCGCGCCGGCACCCGCACCGGCCATCATCGCCCGGCCGCCACCCTGCATGCGAAGCGGCGTGCCCTGCGTGGGCGCCGGGAGGAACCCGCAGCCGTAGGTCTGCGCACCGCCCTGCGGGTTGATGGTGATGAAGCCGGGCAGGTTGTCGTTGGAGCTGCCGAGACCGTAGAGCAGCCATGAGCCCATGCTCGGGCGCACGAACTGGAACGAGCCGGTGTGCATCTTGAGTTGCGCCTGCGGGTGCGCGGGCACGTCGGTCTTCATGCTGCGCAGCAGGCAGAGCTGGTCGGCATGCTGCGCCACCGCCGGGAAGAGCGACGACACGTACAGCCCGCTCTTCCCGTGCGGCTTGAACTCCCAGGGGCTCTTGAGCAGCTTGGCGCCGCGGCGGATGCCCTGCCCCAGGCTCGTGCCGTCGGCCGCCGCGAGCTCGGGCTTGTAGTCGAAGGTGTCGACATGGCTCGGACCGCCGGCCATCGACAGGAAGATCACGCGCTTGGCGCGCGGCGTGTGGTGCGTGCCCGCAGCGATGCGGCGGGCGGCGGCCTCGTCGTCCATCCTCAGGGAGGTGGCACCGGCAAGGCCCGCGAAGGCCATGAGCCCGAAGCCGCAGGAGAGCGTGCCGAGCATGTCGCGGCGGCTGAAGCCGAGGCTCGTGGGCGGGATCCAGTCGTTGGGGTCGGTGCAAGCCATCGGGAACTCCCTGCGCACGGCTGGGCCGGGCGCGTTGGTGGACGGTCAGTCGAGGTACCTGAACTCTGCGGTCTGGAAGAGCGCCTGGCAGAACGCCGTCCAGGCGCGTTCCTCGGGCGAGGCGTTGAGCATGTCGGGAGGCAAGCCGCTGCCGGCCTGCGACTGCACGCGCTGCCGGATGCGCTCACGCACGCCCGTCGCGCCGCCCGGCGCCCCCTGGTCGACCTGATGGAAATCCCGCAGGAACGACGTGACCGCGCGTTCCTCGGCGGCCGACGGTTCGCGGCCGAAGGCGAGCTGGAACGCAAAGGTGATGCGCTGCCTGTCGGTGGCATCCATGCGCATGAGCCGACGCGCCATCCGCATGGCGAGTTCGATCACCCGCTCGTCGTTCATGAGGTAGAGCGCCTGGGTGGCGACGGTCGTCTCGTCACGGTCGCCGGTCACGAACGATGGATCCGCGAAGTCGAAGGCATCGAGCGCCTCGTTCTGGAAATCACGGACGACCGGCAGGTAGACGCTGCGCGCATCGATGTCACGGAGCAGGACCTGGGCGAGCAGGTCGCCCCGCTGCCCGAGACCGCCCTCGAAGCTCGCCACGCTGCTGCCCACCGGCGGCTCGCCGATGGCGCCGGCACAGGCGAGCATCGCATCGCGGATCGACTCCGCCGGCAGGCGCCGCTCACGCGCGCGCCAGAGCCAGGTCACGTCGGGGTCGATCGCCGCGTTCTCCCTGTCGGTCGAGCTGGCCAGCCGGTAGGTCCTCGTGAGCACGAGCCTGCGGACGAGGGCCTTGACATCCCACCCGCCGGCCATGAAGTCGCTCGCGAGGCGGTCGAGCAGCTCCGGGTGCGTGGGCGCCACGCCGCTGGTGCCGAAGTTGTCGGGCGTGGGCACGATGCCCACCCCGAAGATCCAGGCCCAGGCCCGGTTCACGAAGACGCGCGCGGTCAGGGGATTCGACGAGCCGGCAACCCAGTCGGCCAACTGGAGGCGGCCGCTGCCGAGCGTGATCGGCGCCGAGCCCGGCGCGACGAGCACCTCGGGGAACCCGCGCGCCACGCTCGGACCGGCCTTGTCGAGTTCGCCGCGGGCGAGGATCCGCGCATCGACGTCCTCGACCTTCTCGCGGACACCCATCGCCAACCTGTTGGCGGCGGTGGCGCGGCCATCGTCATCGAAGCGCGCCAGCATGGCGGCGAAACCCTCGGACGCCTGGCGCGCGAGGACCTTCTGGTTGCCCTGCTGCCGCTCGACGTTCTGCGCCAACTGTGCCTGGATGCGCTCGTACGCCATGCGCTGCACCGCGCTGACGGTCGGGCCGTTGGGCACCGATGCATCGCCCGGGAGTTCGATCAGGTTCGAGGGCTGCTGGTTGCCCTGGCTGCGCGAGGTGCCGTAGTACGTCTCGGTGCTGAGGAAGATCCCCGCGAGCGCGTAGTAGTCGCGCTGCGTGATCGGGTCGAACTTGTGGTCGTGGCAGCGCGCACAGGCGATCGTCGTGCCCAGCATGGCCTGGCTGAACGCATCGATCTGCTCATCGGCAAGGTCCATCGCGAACTGGTCCTTGCTGCGCGTGCGCTGCGCCTTGCTGCCGACGGCGAGGAACCCCGTGGCGATCGTCTTGGCGGCGTGGTCATCGGCACCGCTGACCGACAGCAGGTCGCCCGCGAGCTGGTGGCGCAGGAACTGGTCGTAGGGCAGGTTGTCGTCGAACGCATCGATGACCCAGTCGCGGTAGCGCCAGGCGTACGGGTAGACGGAGTTGCCCTCGCGGCCGCTGCTCTCGGCGTAGCGCGCCACGTCGAGCCAGTGGCGGCCCCAATGCTCGGCGAAGGCGCGTGAGGCCAGCAGGCGATCCACGAGCCGCTCGTAGGCATCGCGGCGCTTGTCGCGGAGGAACTCGTCGACCTCGCCCGGCGTGGGCGGCAGCCCCGTCAGGTCGAAGGTCACGCGGCGGACCAGGTCGGTTGCCGCGGCATCCTTCACCGGCTCGAGCCCCTTGGCCTCCATGGCCGAGAGCACGAACCGGTCGATGTCGGTCGTCGGCCACGTGCCATCCTTCACCGAGGGAGCGTCGAAGCGCCTTGGCTGCACGTATGCCCACCAGGCGCGGCCCTTCTCGATGTCGGCCTTGGTGAGTTCCCCCGTCGGCAGCTCGGCGTCAGGGGCACCGCCCGATGGCTTGGGCTTGGCCGTGGCCGCCTCGCGCGGATCCGGTGCGCCCATGGCGACCCACCGTTCGAGCGCCTTGATCTGGTCTTCGCTCAGCTTGCCCTTGGGGGGCATCTGCAGGTCTTCGTCGTGGTACCGCACCGCCTGGATCAGCAGGCTGTCGTCGGGCTTGCCGGGAACGATGCCGGGCCCCGATCCACCGCCCTTGCGCGCACCGTCGCGGGTATCCACGAGGTAGCCGCCACGCGCGCGGCCCGACTGCGCGCTGTGGCACCCGTAGCACTGGTCGACCAGGATGGGGCGGATCGTGCTCTCGAAGAACTGCAGCTGGTCGGGCGTGATCGCCTGCGGCTTGGACGCCTGCGCGACGAGGAAGGCTGCGGTGGCGAGCGCATGGAGCATGCCCGCATGATTGTCGGCTGCCGGGCTCGGCGGACAAGACCGAGGGACATGAATCTTCGTGGATTCGGCTCCCGGATCACCCCATCGCTTGCACGACCGCCCCACCGATGGAATACTCCGCTGTCGCACGGCCAAGGGGGCCGTGGTTCCGTTGGACCTCCCGAAAGGACATGACCATGGCTGAAGCGAAGAAGCCCAAGAAGCTGTCGGCGGACGACATGAAGAAGGTCGCTGGCGGCGCCAAGAGCCGTTCGACGAGCACCAGCTCCGTCGGCCGCACCGGCCCGCGCAAGTCGACCCGCGGTCGCTGAACGATCGCCCGGCGGGGTGCTGGATCCCAGACCCCCCGGGCTTCCCCGCGGCGCACGTCCGGATCAGGCCTCGTCCGCAGCGTCGGGGCCATCAGCCCCGTCATCCGATGCATCGTCCTCGGCGGGCTCGAGTTCGGCCAGTTGCCGCTCGACCAGGCGCCTGAATGCACCCGGCTGCGCAAGCAGTTCGTCGAAGGTGCCCTGCTGCGCCACCACCCCACGCTCGATCACGTAGATCCGGTCGCACGTCCGGATGGTGCTCACCCGGTGTGCGACCGCGATGCGCGTCACGTCGAGCCGCTCCATGCTCTCGACGACCGTCGTCTGCGATTGCTCGTCGAGCGCACTCGTCGCCTCGTCGAGCACGACCACACGCGGCTTGCCGAGCAGCGCCCGCGCCAGCAGCACCTTCTGCTGCTGACCACCCGAGAGCGTGGAGGGATTGACGTAGGTGTGCATGCCCATGGGCATCGCCTCGATGTCCTCGGCCAACCCCGCCTGCTCGGCCGCATCCCATGCATCGTCGAGCGTCAACAGCGTGGAACCGAGGATGTTCTCGGCGACGGTTCCCGGGATGACCTGGCCCTTCTGCATCACCACGCCCATCTGCCGACGCACGGCGACCGGATCGAGCCGGGCGAGGTCCTGCCCGTCGACGAGCACGCGGCCCGAGCTGGGCCGCTCGAGCCCGAGCAGCAGCCTGATGATCGTGCTCTTGCCGCTGCCTGACGCGCCGACGATCGCAACCGAGGCCCCCGCCGGGATCTCGATGGACACGCCCTTGAGCACCTCATCGGCCGAACCGGGGTAGCCGAACCGCACGTTCGACAGCGCAAGGTTGCCGCGGAGCTGGCCGGGCTGCAGCGCGGATTCGAGCCGCTCGGGCTCCTCCTGCAGGATCGGCTCCAGCCGCTGCAGGAAGGGCAGCACGATCGCCACGTCAGCGAGCGCCTCGCCGAGTTGGATCACGCCGAAGATCGCCGCGATGAAGGCGGCGTTGAACGCCATGTACTCGCCCAGCGATGCGCCCGCGGCGGCGAAGACCGGCCAGAGCAGCGCGATGGCGCCCAGCGGCACGCAGGTCGCCACCACGCGCAGCGCGGCACCGCGCTTGCTCGCGTCGAGTTCGGTCCGCTGCTGCCGTCGGAAGCGCTGCAGCCACTGCAGCAGCGCGGCTTCCTCGCCGCCGGCCGTGCGCAGCGTCTCGATGCCGCCGAAGAGCTGCAGCGCGAAGCCCGACAGCCGGCCGGATCGCTCGGCGCTGTCGGCGCTCAGGCGAGCCTGCGAACGGACCACGAGCACCGTGAACACGAGCATCGCCAGCATGACGGCCGCTGCCACCAACGCAGCCGACGGCTGCATGAGCAGCATCAGTCCCAGATAGCCCACCGCGAAGGTCCCGCCGATCACGCCGCCGATCGCAGCCTGGGTCAGCGCCGACTGGAGGTCGAGTCTCGTTACGACTCGGGCTCACCATCGTCCACGTTCGACTGACGTACCTTCCTCGGTCTTGGTATCCCTAACTTCTCGGCGATCAACTCGAAACCCAATCCGTTTTTGAACTGATCGATCTCCTCATCAACGGCGGGTTTGGCGGCGGCACCTGCGGAGCGGCT
>JBEGNG010000046.1:0-11978 GCA_041182645.1 Planctomycetota bacterium | reverse complement strand
GCCGAGCAACAACCACCGCGACTGGGTCACGCTCGCCGAGGGCACGACCATCGGCCACAAGCGCATCGTGCGCGTGCCGGCGACGAAGGCCACGCACGTCCGGATCGAGATCCTCGACAGCCGCGCGTGCCCGTGCCTCTCGGGCGTGTCGGTCCACCGGACGAAGGCGTCACTCACCCCTTGATCGTCGGCGCACGCCGGACCAATCCATCATGCCAAGCCGGCACGACGCCCTGGCGCGACGGCCGCATGGACGATGATCACTCCCAGCTGCCCAGATCGACGTCCTCGTCGGCCGCCGGCGCGCCGGGAGACTTCAGCCGCAGCTCGATCGTGCGCGGGACGCGCGGCGAATCGAGTTCGATGCGCGCGCGCTCGATGACGCGGCCATCGGGTGCGAATTCCAGCTCGACACGCAGCGGTGCACCGCGCAAGGGACCACCCGTCACGAGGCCCGAGCGCATGGCGGCCTGCACATCGGGGTTGCCGCGGCGCGCTCCATCCGGTGCATCGCCGACGCGTCCATCCTGCCCGCGCGCGGGGACCGCCGTGCCGTCGGGCTGCGTCCCCTGCCGGACCGATGCCGCCCGCTCGGCTGCCGCCTTCGCGTCGATGCCGTCGGGCATCCACTGCCGGCGCGCGACGAGCGTGCGCCAGCGCGGGTACTCGACGACCTGCAGGTCATAGCCGTTCTTCAGGCGCGGGAGCACGGAATCAAGCGTCATCCAGTCGAGGTCGACCGGCAGCGACTGGCCGCGCGCGGACTGACCGCCGCCGGCAGCGCCATCGGCTGCGTCGGTCGCACCCTGCTGCGCACGCCGTTCGCCTGCGGCAGCGCCGCGGGCATCCGGCTTGGCGTCGCGCCGGCGGATCTGGCCGTCCGGACCCTTGAACCACGAACCCTGGTCATCGCGACCGAACTCGATGCGCTTGCCCGCATCATCGAGCTCGAGGTACCCGAACGAGCGCGCATCCGGACCGGCCACGTGCGTGATCTCGCCCACCATGAGGCGGCTGGCCACCGGCCCGCCCCAGCGCGTGATGCGGATCTCGTAGGTGCGCGAGCCGGGTTCGGCGAGCGCGGCCTCGGCCGAGCCGATCACGTCGTTCGCGCTTGCAGCCGACGGGCTGATCGCCAGCGGCACCAACACGGCGAGCGTGACCGCCAGCAGCAGGATCGCCGCGATGGGGCCCATCGACATCAGCTGCATGGCGCGCACGCGGCGCGGTTCGACGCGGCCTGCGGTCGCACCGACGGTCTCCGACGCGTGTGCGGCCAGCAGGCCGTGCATGACGTCGTCGTCGAGGTCCAGGGGATCACGGTCGCCGGGGAATGCACTGCTCATGACTGCTCCTCATCGCGCCCTTCGGACGCATCACTGTCGGGCGCGAGACCCTTGGCCCGCAGGCACCGGGCCACGAGCGCTCGCCCGCGGATCGCACGCTTGCTGGCCAGGTCATCGCTGATGCCGAGCTCCACGGCGATCTGGGCGATCGACTGCCCGCCGCCGTAGTGGCGCTCGAGCACCTCGCGGAAGGTCGGCGGCAGCGTGCCCATGCACCCGCGGACGCCTTCGGCCAGGTGCTGGCCATCGAGCCGATCCTCGATCCCCCGGAACCGCTCGGCCAGGCCCTCGATGCGGACGATCTCGCGGGCATCGTCCATCGCGATGCGGCGCCTGCGCGCCTCGCGGCGGACGGACCCCATGACGACCTTCACGGCGATGCCGCGCAGCCACGGACCGAGCGGACGCGAGGCGTCGTACTCGTCGCGGCGGGTCCAGGCGATGGCGAGGGTGTCCTGCACGAGGTCGTCCACGACATCACTGCTGGCCACGCGGCCACGGCACGCCGCCGCGATGAAACCGACCAGCAGGAACCGCTCCTGCGCGAGCCGACGGTCGAAGGTGTCGGGGCTCTCCATGGGTCGAATCGTCCGGGGCCGTGGGATGTCAGTCGGGATTGCCGCACCCGGCCGGCTGCGGACACCCCAAGGCGGAATTCACTGCCCCGGCCGGCTCGGGTGACCGGCCGAGAACACCATCGCGTACATCGCGCCGTAGGCCGCCGTGAAGAGCGGCGCGCCGATGAGCGGCAGGCCGATGCACAGCAGGATCACGGTCAACCCCATGACGATGCCGTAGACGAGCAGGAGCGCGAACATCGCCGGTGCCTTGCCTGCGGTCATCGACCAGGAGCGGCCGAGCGTCTCCCGCACGCCTTCCGGGGGCAAGGACGGATCGGCCGCAAGCGCGCTCATGAACATCAACCGCGGCAGCAGCCAGATGGAGACGGCCAATGCACCGGCGGCGACGAGCAGGATGGCCACGCCGCCGACCGCGCCGAACCTGCCTGCCGAGAGGTCCTCCTCGCCGACCGCAACGGCCAGCATGATGCCGCCCGGCAGCATGGCCGCGACGAACGCCAGGCCCATGAGCAGCAGGGAAACGATGTGCGCCAGCACGACGGCGCCGTACCGCTGGAAGCCGAGGAAGAGATCGCCCACGTACCCCGCACCACGCACGGTGCGCGCACCGGCGATCGCCCAGCCGGCCAGCATCGGACCGCCCACGAGGATGTTCAGGAGCCAACCGATCACGTCCAGCCCGAGCGCTGCAGGGGCCTCGCCACCGGATTCCTCGGCAGCCTTGCGCAGCATCTCTGCGGCGGCCCCCGGAATGCTGAGGGCGTAGGCGATCGCGAAGTACACGATGGCCACGAGCACGAGCACGCCCCACTTGGCCTTGAATGCCTTCCTGCCCAGCGACGACGCACCGCCGTACGTGAACGCGGGCAACTCCTCCTCGGGGATGGGGCTCGTGGCCAGCGGCGGATGCGATGCCCCGAGCACCGCGTCTGCACGGGCCGTCATCCCCGCATTCGCCATGCCGGCCAACAGCCCGCCGATCACTGGATCGCTCGAGGCATGCGACCACGCGGTGTCGCCAACCACGCAGACCTTCGTCGCGGCGTTGATGCGGCCGAGTGCCACCATCCGCTCGATGGCAACGCGATCATGCGGACCCGTAGGCTGACCCGATTCGACGACATACCAGTGCATGCTGTGCCTCCTGCGCGGACCGCGCGGGCGGCAGGATAGTTCAAGCCGAGTGCTGGCCGCCGGCGTGTCCTGGCGCCGCACCCTCCGGGCGCGCTCGACCGCCCCGACCCAGCCGCCGGGCGCGCTCGACCGCCCCGACCCAGCCGCAGCGAATACAGCAGGAAGAAGAAGGTGGGCACCACGAGCTGGTCCATGATCGTGGACCCGAGCATGCCGCCGAAGACCGAGATGCCGATCGAGCGGCGGCTCTGGGCGCCCGCGCCCACCGCGATCACCAGCGGCAGGATGCCCAGGATGAAGCTCAGGCTCGTCATCATGATCGGGCGCAGGCGCAGTCGCGACGCCTCGCTCGCGGCCTGCAGCGGGCTCTCCCCGCCGTCGGCACGCACCTTGGCGAACTCCACGATCAGGATGGCGTTCTTCGCCGCCAGGCCCACCAGCATGACCAACCCGATCTGCGCGTACACGTCGAGCGATCGCCCGGTCCAGTGCAGCGCGATGAGCGCGAACAGCACGGCGAACGCCACCGCGAGCAGCACGTTGAACGGCAGCACCCAGCTCTCGTAGAGCGCCGCGAGCAGCAGGAACACCGCCACGAGCGCCATGCCGAAGATGACCGGCGCCAGTCCGCTGGCCTCGATCTCCTGGAAGGTCGTGCCGGTCCACTCGTACGAGAAGCCCTCGGGCAGCGTGGCCTGGGCCACCTCGTCGATCGCCTTGATCGCGTCGCCCGAGCCGAAGCCGGCGGCGGTCTGGCCGTTCACCTGCACGGTGTTGTAGAGGTTGTAGTGCGAGGCGTTGTCGGTGCCGGCCTTCAGCACGGGCCGCGAGAAGCTCGTGAACGGCACCATCTCACCCGAGGCGTTGCGCACGCGCAGGCCCATGATGTCCGGGACATCCATGCGGCTGCCGGGCTGCGCCTGCACCATCACGTTGTAGACCTGGCCGAACTGGTTGTAGTTGTTGACGAACGCCTGGCCCATGGTGGTGCCGAGCGTGTCGAAGACCGTGCCCATGTCGAGACCGAGCGCGTACACGCGCGTACGGTCGATCTCGAGCGTGATCATCGGCACCCGGTTGGTGAACGGCGTGTTGAGACCGCTGAGCTCAGGGCGCGTGGCCGCCTCGGCCAGGAACGCATCGGCGACCTCGGCGAGCGCATCGAAGTCCTGGCCCGCGAGCGCCTCGAGCTGGAGCTGCCAGCCGCCCACCGCGCCCAGCCCCGGGATCGGTGGCGGTGGCGCGGGCAGGACGGTCGCCTCGGGCATCGACCTCAGGTCGGGGGCCGCGCGCATGATGATCGACCGCACGTTCTCGGTGGCCGGATCGCGCTCGTCCCACGGCTTCAGCGTGACGATCACGACGCCGGCATTGGTCGACAGCGAGCCGGTGAGGAAGTTCAGGCCGTTGATCTGGATGGCATCGGCCACCGCCTCGTCGCGGCGCACGATCTCCTGGATGCGGTTGGAGACCTCCTGCGTGCGCAGGAGGCTCGACCCCGGCGGCAGCTGGTAGAGCACGAAGTACGCACCCTGGTCCTCGTTGGGCACGAACGAGGTCGGCACCACGCGGAAGTAGTGCCAGACCCCCAGGCAGCCCACCAGGAAGCAGGCGACGACCGCGTACCAGTGCCGGCAGAGCCACTGCACGAGCCGCGCGTAGTGGTCGCTCAGCCAGTCGAAGCCCCGGTTGAAGAGCACGAACGGGCGGAAGGTGCTCGGTTCGCCGTGACGCAGGAAGACCGCGCACAGCGCCGGCGAGAGGGTGAGCGAATTGATCGCGCTGAAGGCGATCGAGAATGCGATCGTCAGCGCGAACTGGTTGTAGAGCTGGCCGGTGATGCCGGGCATGAGCGCCGCCGGGATGAAGACCGCCAGCAGCACCGAGCTCGTGGCCACGATCGGCCCGCCGACCTCCTGCATCGCCCGCACCGCCGCCTCGCGTGGATCCTTCACCCCCGACTCGAGCTGCCGGTAGACGTTCTCCACCACGATGATCGAGTCGTCCACGACCAGGCCGATCGCGAGCACCAGGCCCAGCAGCGTCAGCGTGTTGATCGAGAAGCCGAAGATCGCCATCATCGCGAACGTGCCGATGATCGACACCGGGATCGCGATCATGGGGATCAGCGTCGCCCGGAAGCTCTGCAGGAAGATGAAGATCGTGACCAGCACCAGGACGCCGGCCTCGATCAGCGTCTTCACGAGGTCGTCGAGCGATGCCTCGACGAAGAGCGTGGTGTCGTAGGTCACCCGGTAGCGCAGGCCCGGCGGGAACTGCTCCGACAGGCGGTCCAGCTCGCGCCGCACGGACTCGATGACGTCGAAGGCGTTCGCGGTCGGCAGCTGGTAGACGCCGATCGTCGCGGTCGGGCCGCCGTTGAGCGCCGAGGTGCTCGTGTACTGGTACGAGCCCAGGTCGAGCTCGGCCACGTCACGCACGCGGACGAGCCCGCCGTCGCGCTCCGCGCGCACCACGATGTCCCCGAACTCCTGCGGGTCGACGAGCCGGCCCTTCGCCTGGATCGACAGGGTCATCGACGGCTTGCCGATCGACGGCTCCAGCCCCAGCGAGCCCAGCGACGACTGGTCGTTCTGGTCCTTGATCGCCGCGTAGACGTCCATCGGCGTGAGCCCCAGCTGCGACAGGCGGTCCGGGTCGAGCCAGACGCGCATGGCGTACTGCTGCAGGCCGAAGACCGTCGTGCTGCCCACGCCGTCCACGCGGGCGACGACCGGCTCGACGGTGATGTTGGCGTAGTTCGAGAGGAACGAGCTGTCGTAGCGGCCGTCGGGCGACTCGAGGCTCACCACGGCGGTGAGGTTGGTCGACTGCTTGGCGATGTTCACGCCCACGCGCTGCACCGACTCGGGCAGCATCGGGATCGCCTGGTTCACGCGCGTGAGCACGTCGACCGCCGCGATGTCCAGGTCATGGCCGACCTCGAAGGTCACGGTGATCGTGCTGACGCCGGCGTTGGTCGAGGTCGACGACAGGTACAGCATGCCCTCGACGCCGTTGATCTGCTGCTCGAGCGGCAGCGTGACGACCTGCGCCACCGTCGCGGCATCGGCGCCGTTGTAGGTCGCCGTCACCTGCACCGTGGGGGGCACGATCGACGGGTACTGCGCGATCGGCAGGATCCAGGCGCACACCGCGCCCGACAGCGTCATGACCAGCGCGATGACCGTCGAGAAGATCGGTCGCTCGATGAAGAAGCGGTACATGGCGCGTCAGGTCCCGGTCTTGGGTTGTTCGGTCGCCGGGGCATCGCCGCCGGAAGCGGGCGCAGCTTCACCCTCGGGTGCAGGAGGCTGCGCACCGAGGTCCACGACCTTCACGCCGGGGCGGAGCTTCGCCAGGCCCTCGACCACGATCCGCTGGCCGGCCTTGAGCCCGGACTCGACGATGACGTCGTTGTTCCAGGCCGCGAGCGGATCGATCGTCACGCTCTGGACGGTGCCGTCGTCCCCGAGCACCCAGACGAGCAGCTCGGTCTGGCGCGCGAACGTCGCGCTCTTGGGCACCACGATGGCTCCCTGCTGCATGCCGAGGCCCAGCGTGACCTGCGCATAGCCGCCCGGTCGGAAGTGGCCCGCACCGTTGGGGAACTCCACACGGAGCAGGAGCGTGTCGGTCGTCTGACCGACTTCGTTGTCGAGGAACACGAGTCGCCCCTCCGCTCGCGGCGGTGCATCGCCGAGGCCCAGCGGCATGCCCGGCCGCGCGGTGGTGATCGCGCCCGGCAACTCCACGCGCACCGTCAGGTTGCCGCGGTCGCGCGCACCGACGATCGCCGGCAGCACGCGCGCGCTCGGCTTGAATCCGGCCCACAGGGGATCGACCTGCACGATCGTGTTGAGGACCTGGTTGCTGGCCTCGCCCACCACCGACCCAACGAAGGCCCTGCTCGCGCCGAGCTGTCCCTGCATCGGGCTCGCCACGGTGCACCAGGAGAGCTTCAGCTGCGCGTTCTCCGCGTCGGCGCGAGCACTCGCCTGGTTCGCCTGCGCGAGGGCGATGTCGGCGGCAGCCTGGTCGGCGGTCGCCTTCGACTTCGCCAGGTCCGCCGTCACCTGGTCCCAGCGTTCCCTGCTGATCGCCCCGCTGTCGACCAGGCCCTTGTTGCGGTCGTACGTCGATTGGGCGAGCAGCAGCGCGGCCTGCGCGGCCTCGGCCTGCGCACGCGCGACCTGCTCCTGGGCCTTCGCCTGCTCCACGCGCGCGTTCGCGGCATCGAGCTGGATGCGGTACTGCGATGGATCCACCTGGTAGAGCACGTCGCCCGGCTTCACCATCGAGCCATCGGCCACCGGCTGCGCCTGCAGCCACCCCGGCACGCGTGCAGCGACCTCGACGGTCCGCGGCGAATCGATCGTCGCGGGAAACGTCACCTCGACCGGGACGTCCCGCGGCTCGATCACCATCGTGCGCACCTTGATCGGCGGCGCAGCCGGCGGCTGCGGCGCTTGGCTGCACGAGGCGACCATGATCGTGGCGAGTGCGAGCGATCCTGCATGCATGGGTCGGTTCATCGTGGGTCCTTTCCTGCACTCGGGTCACGCGACGCCGGGCCGGCCGGGTTGGCCGCCGTCGCTGCCGCAGCATCCTCCATCGCCTCGGCCCGCAGCGGAGCGATGTCCTGCCATCCGCCGCCGAGCGCGCGGTAGAGCGCGACCGCCGACTGCGCAGCCAGGCCGCGCGCCTGGGCCTCGGCATCCTGCACCGAGTAGAGCTCTTCCTGCAGGTCCAGCAGGTGGTCGAGCGTGATCGTCCCCTGCTGGTACTGCAACCGGCCGAGCCGCTCGGTATCGGCCGCGCTCGCGAGCGCCCGCCCGAAGCGGTCGCGCGACTCGGCCGCAAGCACGGCACCGGCGATCGATGCATCGACCTCGGCGACCGCACGCACGAGCACGCCTCGCCAGGCATTGAACGCAAGCTCGGCCTGCGCACGGGCCGATGCGATCTGCGCATCCATGCGGCCCGCGGTGAAGACGGGCATCGTGAGCGACGGACCGAACGAGTAGGCGCGGTTCGCCCAGTCGCCCAGTCCCGAGAAGTCGGTCGCCGAGATGTAGAAGTTGCCGCTGAGCGTGAGCGTCGGCCACTTGGCCGCCTCGGCCGCACCGATGCGCGACACCGCCGCCGAGTACCGCTCAGCCGCAGCGCGCAGGTCGGGCCTGCGTTCCAGCAGCGCCGCAGGAATCCCTGCATCGATGGCCACGGGTGCCGGCGGAATCGCTCCCCGCCCGAGCTCCTTGGCCACCTCGTCCGCCGTGGTCCCGCAGAGCTGCGCCATCTGGCCGAGCGCCTGGGCGTACGACGATCGCAGCCCGGGAAGCTGCGCCGCCTCGGCCTGCAGGTTTGCCTGTGCGCGATTGACCTCGAGTTGCGTGGTGGTGCCCGCCGCGAACCGTCGTGACGCCAGGTCGAAGGTCTGCTCGAGGGCACCGACGCTCGCCTCGAGCGCCGCGAGCCGTGCCTCGAGCGTGCGCAGTTCCATGTAGGTCGTGGCCACGCCGGCGCGCACGGACACGATCGCCGCGCGAAGGTCATCGACCCCGGCGCGCAGATCCTGGTTGGCCGCCTCGACGAGGCGGCGGACGCGGCCCCAGAGGTCGAGTTCCCAGCTGCCCATCGCCAGGCCGTAGGCCCACACGGAGTACGGCTCGGTGTCCACCCCCTGCGCCGCGAGCTGCGAGAAGTTCTGCTTGATGCGGTCGTAGTTCGCACCGGCCGCGATGTCGGGCCACAGCTCGGCCTCGGCGACGCCCAGCTGCGCCTGTGCCACGCGCACGCGCGAGAGCGCCTGGCCCAGATCGGCGTTCGTGCGGTCGGCACGCGCGATGAGCCGGTCGAGGACGGGATCGTTGAACCGGGTCCACCAGGTGACGATGTCCTGCTCGCCGGCGGCGGCTGCAGCCGTGCGGGCAGCGGCAGCCTCCTCGGCGGTCAGCGCTGCGGGCGACCAACCGTCACGGTTCGTGATTCCTCCGTCGGTCGGCTCCAGCGTGGGCGCATCGGGCCCCATCATGCAGCCGGACAAGGTCGCCGAAGCGACCAGCGCGTGGATCGGGTGCATGCGGAGCATGGGTCGCAGATCCTACCGAACCATCGCTCCACACCCATTGCTGCCGTACGCTTGCGGCATGCGTCCATCGACCGTGATCGCCTTGATCGCCACGCTGCTGGTCGCTGGTCCAGCGGGTGCTCGGCGCGCCGCCCCGGCCGACCAAGCCGGTGGGTCAGTGCCCCACGACCCGATGCCGCCCGGCGACGGCGGCGTCACGCCCTTGCCGCCCCTGCCTCCATCGGTGCACGCGCAGCGCGCCACGGACTATCAGGGCCTGCACAACGTCGTCGCCTTCCATGAAGGCGTGCTGTCCGGTTCGGTACCCGAGGGTGATGCCGGCTTCGACACGCTGCAGGCACTCGGTGTGCGGACGATCCTGTCGGTGGATGGCGCGCTGCCTGATCTCGATCGTGCGCGCGCCCGCGGCATGCGCTACGTGCACCTTCCGATCGGCTACGACGGCTTCGACGATGCCCGCAAGGCCGAGTTGGCACGCGCCGTGCGCGACCTGCCCCGACCGATCTACATCCACTGCCACCACGGCAAGCACCGCAGCGCGGGCGCGACCGCCGCGGTGGCCGTGTCGCTCGGCTGGCTGTCGAACGATGCCGCCGCCGCACGCATGAAGATCGCGGGGACGGCGCCGGGCTACACCGGGCTCTGGCAGTGCACGGCCGAGGCGGCACCGATGACCGCGGCAGCCATCGACGCCGCCAGTGCCGACTTCCCGGAACGGACCGTCCCGGGATCACTCGTCGCCGCGATGGTCGAGATCGATGACGTCCACGATCGGCTCAAGCGCGCGCAGCGGGCGGGCTGGCGCGCACCGGCCACCCACCCCGATCTGGCGCCGCTCGCCGATGCGGGCCGTTTGGCCGACCTCTATCGGCTGCTCGATGATGATGCGCAGCTCACGGACGTTCCCGAGGCCGAACGCGCGCTCGTGCGTGAGTGGCTGGTGCGTGAGGGCCTCGCCGCATCCCGCCTCGAGGTCCTGCTCGAATCCTTCGACGCTCAAGGCAGCGACCGTGCGGCGCTCGTCCGCCGCGCGGATGCATCGCTCGCCCTGCTCGGCGCCGGCTGCAAGGCCTGCCACGCGGAGCACCGGGACGAGCCGACCGCGGTCAGAACCGGAACTCAAGCGTCGCCGACACCGTCTGCTCGATGAAGGTCTCGATGGTGATGTCGCTGAAGCGGTCGAGATCCTCGCTGAAGTCAGCGGTCCCCAGGTCCGCCTCGTTGAGGCCGATCAGGCGGTACTCGATGCCCAGGCTGACCCGGCTCGAGAGTGCGATGTCCAGCCCGACGCGGGCCTGGGCTGCCCAGGACCACCCGTTTCCATTGATGGACATCGTGTAGTCGGGAACGACTCCACCGACCGGGGCCACGTCGATCCCCGAGATGTCGGCACCGTTGTTGATCGCACCGAAGCCGCCGCCCAGGACGAGCCCGACCGACGTGTCATCGGTGCCGGGAGCTCGCTTGGAGAGCGGGATGCGCCAGGTGGCGTTGGCCATCACCGGAACCTGCAGGAACGATCCGCTGCCCCCGGACAGCGTGGCATCGAAGCTCGGCGTGGGGTCACCGACGCGCTGCTGGTAGGAGAGTTCGCCGCTCGCGCCGCCGAAGCCGACCCACGTCAGGCCGGTCTGGACTTCGAGCGAGAGGTTCTCGGTGGCGTGGATGCCGAGGCTGACGGTGAACGCGGCACCGACATCGGTGGACAGCCCGACATCGCTCAGGCCGTAGGCCGCCTCGGTCTCGAACTCGTCGCTCACCTTCAGCTTGGGCAGGAAGGCTGCGCCGAGCGACGTGCCGATGTAGACGCGGTTCGCGAACTCCTGGGCCGAGGCCGGCGCGACCACGGGGGCCTGCGGCGCATCGGTCCCGACCGCCGATTGGGCGTGCGCCGTGCCTCCCGCGAGGACGGTGGCGAGGACGGAGGTCGTGGTGCAGGACTTGGTCATGGCCACCTTGCTTCAGAAGCGGAAGTTGAGCGAGCCTTGGATGGACTGGGCCCAGGTGTCCCCGAACGCGAGACCCTGCGCGGATTCGAAGTTCGCGCTGTCATCGAAGGTCACGTCACCGAAGTCGGGAGCACCCATGTACATCAGGCGCCACGACACGCCGAGGTCGACATTCGAGGAGAGGTTCCAGAGGAGATCCGCCCGGAACTGCCCGGCGATCTGCCAGCTCGTGCCGTCGATCCCGAAGGTCTGGCCATCCACCGCCGCACCCGGTGCATCCACGAGCACGTCCTGCATCGAAAGCTCGAGCTGCGTGACTCCGAAGCCTCCGGCCAGGCGCAGCGACAGGCCGCTCTCGTCGCGACCCGCGCGTCGTTCGAGCAACGGGAGCTCCCAGGACACGTTGCAGAAGATGGGAATCATCGACAGGGTGCCGTCATCGGTCGACGAGAACGTGCCCGGATCGAAGGGTGGTCCGCCGCCCACGTATTCCTCGAGCGTGCCGGAGAATCCGCTCACGTTGTTCGTGGTGTAGCCCGACTCGACCTCGATCGCCACGCGATCGGAGACGCGGAAGCCCACCAGGAGCGACCAGGACACCCCGAGATCCGGTGAGAGGGAACCGCCGGTGAAACCGATCTCCTCAACCGCGCCGCCGATGTCGGTCGGCGGGAATCCCTTCAGCGTCAGGTCAGGAACGATCGACACACCCGCCCCGGTCTGCAGGTACACCCGACTCGGCCGATCACCCTCACGCTGCACGGCCGGCGGAACCTCGATCGCCTTGGGCGGAAGCGGCGTGCTGGCCTTGCCCTCTTCGCCGGGTGGGCGGATCACGGGTGGCGGCGGAGCGGGCTTGCCCTTCGTCGGCTTCGGC
>JBEGNG010000045.1:0-11274 GCA_041182645.1 Planctomycetota bacterium | reverse complement strand
CGTTCGGGCGCGAGCCTGGCCGACCTCGGCAAGCGGCTTCGGGACCTCGGTCTTCGCGTGCCGAGCGTGATCGGTCTCTGGAACGCTATCCCCGAGACGCAGGAGGCCTGGGACGCGCAGCTCCCTGCCACGCGCGAACGCATGCGCATGGCCCACGCGATCGGCGCCGAGCACATCCAGGTGATCCCCCAGCCGGAACGACCGCGCGAGCGCTTCGACCCTGCGTGGGCAGCCGCGCGGTACCGCGACCTCCTCGAGCTGGGCATCAACGAGTACCAGCTCGTGCCGGCGATGGTCTTCGTCAAGTTCCTGCCCGGAGCGCGGACGCTCGGACAGGCCGCACAGATCGCGATCGACTCGGGACACCCGCAGGCCAAGGTCATCCCGGACACCTTCCACATGTTCATCGGCGGAACGCCCTTCGGTGGGCTGCGCCACCTGCGCGGCGAGTTCATCGCGATCTTCCAGTTCAACGACGCCCCGGCCGCACCGACGCGCGACGAGCTGCAGGACCGCCACCGCGTCTATCCGGGCGACGGCGTGCTGCCGCTGCAGCAGGTGCTGCGCGACCTGCGGCAGACCGGCTTCACGGGTTGCGTCTCGCTCGAGCTCTACAACGAGGAGTACTGGAAGCAGGATCCGATGACGGTCGCACGGACCGGCCTCGAGAAGACGCTCGCCGTGATCCGGTCGGCGTGCGCGTGATCGGCGCGCCACGGCAGGACGGCGCGCGATCGGCAACGGCCGCATCGTCCTCCCGCCGGCGACTAGCATCGCACGATGCTCTGGCAGCGACTCATCACCGGGCCCCTGCTCATCCTGATGCTCATCGGCCTCGCGTGGCTCGACGAGACCGCCGCGACATCGGGCCTCCGGAACCCCAGTGACGGCACCGTCCACGCCTGGGCACCGCGCGGGATGGTGCTGCTCTGCTTCTGCGCCTTCGTGGTGGCGCCGCTCCTGGCCCGCGAGGTCGCAGGCATGCTCGCGCGTGCGGGCTCGGCTGTGCATGCCTGGCCCTGCATGGTGGCGGCCACGCTCGGCGCCGGCTCCATGTGGTGGATGGGTGCGGGCGACACGGTCACCGCGAAGGCCGCGGGCACCGCGCTCGCCGTGCCGATCCTGCTGCTCACGCTCGTGGCCTTCGTGCTGATGCAGCGCCGCACGGCCGTCGGAGCGTCGTCGACGCTGGCCTCGATCATGCTCGCCTGGGCCTACGCGGGCCTGCCCTGGGCGTTCTGGGTCGCGCTCGACCGCGCACAGGGACCGGCGGTGCTCGCCGGCGCGATCCTCACGGTGAAGTCCACGGACATCGGCGCATACTTCACGGGCATGGCGATCGGCCGGACCAAGCTCATCCCCTGGCTGAGCCCGGGCAAGACGCGCGAGGGCTTCGTCGGCGGCCTGCTGACGGGCGCCGGCATCGGGGCGCTCTTCGCCTGGTGGTCCTGCGACTGCCCCTGGGTCACCACGCCGATCGAGCCCTGGCGTGGTGCGGTGGCCGGCGCGGCGTTCGGGATCCTCGGCCCGATCGGCGACCTCGCGGAGTCGCTGCTGAAGCGCGAAGCCGGCGTGAAGGACAGCGGTCGCCTGCTTCCGGGCATGGGCGGGGTGCACGATGTCGCCGACAGCCTGCTCCTGACGGCACCGGTCGCGTGGCTGCTGCTGGGCTGAGCGCGATTCGCTGCACCGGCATGCGTGTGCGGACCGGAAGTTCCGGTACGCTTGCCCAACCATGAGCGTCATTGCAGCCTTGCGCAACCTCCAGCGTGTCGACAGCCAGGTCCGAGCCCTCAGCACCCGCCTGGATGGTGCGTCGGATGCGCTGGCGGCACGCGAGCGCGAGGTGACGGCTGCGAACGCCAAGCTCGCCGAGGCGGAGTCGATCCACCGTCAGCTGCTGGCCAGCGCGAAGAACCTCGAGGCCGAGAGCGGCAGCTTCAAGGCGCGCATCGAGGCGCTGCGCCAGGAACTGAACGCCACCAGCAAGAAGGCCCAGTACGACACGATCCTCGCCGAGATGGGCACGCTGCAGGAGAAGCGCGACGAGCTCGACGGCCAGGCGCTCGAGTTCATGACCAAGGCCGACGCGCAGCAGGCGAAGATCAACGACGCGACCACGCACCGCGACGAACGCGTGCGCCGTCGCGATGCAGCCCGCGCCGAACACGACCAGCGCAAGGCCGACATCGCCGACCGGCTCGCCGAGCTCCGCCGCGAGCGCGAGGAAGCCGCCGTGCAGGTGCCGCCGAAGGAACTCGCGCTCTTCAACTCGGTCGCCGACGAGCACGAGGGCGAGGCCATGTCCGAGGTCATCGAGCTGAGCGCCCGCCACCGCGAATACACCTGCGGCGTCTGCAACGTCGAGCTGCCGCCGCGCTCCTTCGCCGCGCTCATGGGCAACAACGACACGATCACCTGCTGCCCGAGCTGCCGGCGGATCCTCTACCTGGACCTGGCCGCGAAGGCCGAGTGATCCGGGCCGCCCCGTGACGGCCCACGCCGGGCCGCACCGCACGACGCGCTACTCGTAGCCGAGCGCCGCCAACTCATCCTCCGACAGCCCGAAGTGGTGCCCGATCTCGTGCAGCACCGTGATGCGGATCTGCCGCAGCACCTCGTCGTCGCCGCCGAAGGCGATGCCGTCCTCGTCGATCCCGGGCTCCCATCCGCCGGCCTCGTCGATGATCCCCCGGCGGAAGACGTGGATCGTCTCGGGCAGTTCGCCGCTCGCATCGTGGCGGCGCTCGGTCAACGGGATGCCCGAGTAGAGCCCGCACAGGTCGTCGAGCGCCGGATCGAGCCCCATCTCCCCGAGCAGCTCCGGCGTCGGCGCATCGTCGACGATGAGCGGTGCCTCCTCGAGCAGGTCGTGCAGCCGCGCCGGGAGCGAGGCCATGACGCGCTCGAGCAGCGCATCGAAGCGATCCCGCTCCCACGTCGGCAGCGCATCGCTCATGACAGGTCGGGCGCGCCCATGTCGACCGCGCCCACGAGGTCGGCGATCGTGGAGGCCCCCTGTCGGCGCACCCAGGCATCGAGGTCGCGGGCCACCGTCGCCGGCCCCGACGGATCCACGAAGAGCGAGGTGCCCATCCCGACGAGCGTCGCGCCGGCGAGCACGAGTTCGGCCGCGTCGCGCCAGTCCATGACGCCGCCGAGGCCGATGATCGGCTTGCCGGCATCGCGCGCGACCTGCGTGTAGACGTCGTGCACCATCCGCACCGCGATCGGGTGGATGGCCGGTCCGCTCAGCCCGCCCTTCCCGCGCGAGAGCCGCGTGCGGCGCGTCTCGGGATCGATCGCCATGGCCTGCACGGTGTTGATGAGCGTCAGGGCGTCGGCACCGCCCTCGATGGCCCCACGGGCAAGGCCCACGATGTCGCCGGTGTTCGGCGTCAGCTTGACGATGAGCGGCTTGGTGGTCAGTGCACGCAGCGTCGCGGTCAGGCCGCGCAGGAGTTCCGGCGAATCGCTGAACTGCAGGCCCGTCGCCGTGTTGGGGCAACTCGCGTTGACTTCGATGGCCGCCATCCCCGACAGCCCGTCGAAGGCCTGCACGACGGCCGCGTAGTCCTCGGTCGAGTGGCCCGCGACGCTGCCGATGATCCGGCACGGGACGCGGGACGCGTGGCTCCACTTCCCACGGACGAAGGCCTCCACGCCCACGTTGGCCAGGCCGACGGCATTGAGCATGCCGCCCTTCCCGCCGATGATCCGCCACGGCTTGTTGCCGTCGCGGGGTTCGCGCGTGATGCTCTTGGTGGTCACCGCCCCGAGCGTGCGCAGGTCGAGTGCGTCGGAGAGTTCATCGAGGTAGCCGCACGTGCCCGCGGCCGCGACCAGCGGCGAGGCGAAGTCCATGCCCAGGGCGTGCACGCGCAGGCGCTGCATGCGCGGAGTTCTAGCAGGTGCGGCGCGGCTATGCTTCGGCCATGAGCACGCCCGACCGCATCGCGCAGTTCGAGAAGATGGCCTCGGCCGACCCGAGCAACGAGATGGCCCACTTCAGCCTCGGCAACGCCTACCTCCAGGTGGGGCGCCACGCCGAGGCCGCGCAGAGCCTCGAGCGGTGCATCGCGATCAATGCGGAGATGAGCAAGGCCTACCAGCTCTGCGGACAGGCGATGATCGGTGCGGGCTGGGAGGACAAGGCCGTGGCCGTCCTCACCGCCGGCTACGAGGTCGCCGCGCGCAAGGGCGACCGCCTGCCGCAGGAGGCGATCGCCGGCATGCTGCGCTCGATCGGCCGCGAACCGCCGAAGGTCGAGCGTCCCGCCGACCCCGCCGCCGATGCGCTGCGCGCCAGCGGCGTCTTCGTCTGCGGCCGGACCGGCCGACCGGGCTCGAAGCTCCCCGCGCCGCCCTTCCGCGGGCCCGTCGGCCAGTGGATCTTCGAGACCATCAGCGCCGAGACCTGGCGCGACTGGATCGGCCAGGGCACGAAGGTGATCAACGAACTGCGCCTGGACTTCAGCCGCGACAGCGACCAGGAGATCTACGACCGCCACATGCGCGAGTACCTGGGCATCGATGACGACATGCTCGCGCAGCTGCGAGCACCCGCGGCGAAGGCCTGACGATCGCGCCGCGACGGCGCGGGACGAGCGTCACACCTTGCGCAGGTAGACGAGCCACTCGAGCACCAGCACGGCGATCGCCGCCAGCAGAAGCCATGGCCAGAGGGCGCTGCGCGCGGCATCACCGCCCTGCACGCCCCGCACCGTCTCGAGCCCGAGCTCCAGGTCCTCGACCGTCGAGACGCGACCCTCGCGGGGATCCTGGAGCGCCACCGCGATCGGGCGGGTGCGCTCCTCCCCCGATTCCTGCCAGCGCACGGACCAGACCCCCGCCTGCCGCAGCGGACCGACCGCCAACTGCGAAGGGTCGCTCACGGCGATCTCCTGCGTGCGCCCCTTCGGCGACGTCAGCGTGACCGCGCGCGTACCCGACGGCAGGCGCACCGCCTGCGTATCCCCGGGGGTGATCGTGGGCAGTGCCGCCTCACGGCCGCTCGCGGCGAGGTACTCGACCGCATTGGCCATGAAGTTCACGAAGCCGCGCTGGAAGGGCCAGTTGCTGTCGAGTGGGTTGAAGGCCACGATGACGGCCTGGCCACCGCCGCGCGCGGCCGTCATGATGAGCGGTCCGTCGCTGCCTTCGACGATCGTCTCGATGTCGCTCGCCGGCGAGTACGCCACCGCCCGCGCGACGCCGAGTTCATCGAGGTTGACGAAGCGCAGCAAGGGATGCGCAGCCTGCATCGACCGCATCGAGACGTCGGTCTTCTCGCCGTAGGGATTCAGGCCCTCCATCGGCACCGTCCCCCCGAGCACCAGGTAGCGCCCGGCGGGCAGCTGCGCCGGAGCGGCGCCGTCGAGCACGACCACGTCGAACGCATCGATCCACGTCGGCTCCGCGGCGACCCGCGTGGTGAACTCCTCGGCCGAGACCGCATCGACCGACTTGACCGGCAGCGCCTGGACCACGCCGCGCACGATCGCGGATGCCCCCACCAGCAGCACGCGTGCGGCGGCGGCCGGTGCCGCGACCATCGCCATGCGGTTGTCCGCCGGCTGGTCGTCGGCCTCGACGAGCCGGACCTCGACGATGCCGTCGGGCTGCACCGTGACCGACGGGAACGAGACGCGCACCTCGCCCGGGAGCCAGACCTTGCGGGCCTCGTCCACGCCGGCGGCGGGCACGTCAACGCCCTTGGGCAGCACCGCACGCAGGGCGCCGTCGACCCACAGCTCGACGTCGGAGTGCAGCGGCGCCTCGTTCCAGTTCATGATCCGAGCGAAGACCGCCACGTCGTCGGGGGTGCCCGCCAGTCGCGAGACCCCTGCACCCGCGATGCCCGCGTTGCGCGCCGTCGGCGAGCCCATCGGGTGGTACCGCACCGACTCGCCCGGCTTCACCACGCACTGCCCCAGGTCGGCGATGCGGCCATCGGACCAGAGTTCGAGCGTGACGCCGGTCTCCTTCGGCGCGCCCTGCTTGTCGGGGTTGGGCACCTCCATGAAGGACCGCGCGAGGTCGAGCGCATCGGCGAGCGAGGTCGTCTCGTCGGTGGGCTCGATCGCATCGATCGCGTCATGCGCCCGGGCGGCGATCGTGCTGAAGGGACTGAGGACGGTGGCTTCGCGCGCGAAGGTGACGACCATCACCTCGGGCGCCTGCGAGAACAGACCCGCACCGAAGAGCGCATCGACGCGGTCGTGGGCCTCCCGCTTCGCCTGCTCGAGCCGGGTCCGGCCGTCGGCATCCTCCACGCCCATGCTCGCGCTGCGGTCGATGAGCAGCACCACGCGGCCGCTCTCGGTCAGGCCCAGGTCGGCCTGCGGCTGCGCCAGGGCGAGCGCCACCAGCGCGATCGCAAGGAGCTGCAGGACCAGGAGCCAGGACACGCGCATGCGCTGGAAGAGGCTGTTCGCGCGCAGGTCCTCGACCTGGCGGGTCCACAGCAGCGTGCTCGCCACGGTGCGCTTGGGCCGGCGCAGGCGCAGGATGTAGAGCGCCAGGAGCGGCGGCAGCGTGGCGGCCGCGAGGATGATCCCGGCCAGCGGCGTCAGCCAGGTCATCGCAGCAGCCCCCGCTTGCGCAGGTAGTCGAGCAGGAGCTCGTCGACGGGCGTCGTCGTGGGCACCGGCACGTGCACGATGCCCCGCCGGACGCAGAAGTCGCGCAAGGCCGTCGCGTGGGCGATCGTCGCCTGCCCGTACGCCTCGAGCGCCTTGGAGGTGATCGTCATCTCGACCTCGGCACCGTCCTCGCTGTCGATGAAGCGAAGGTCACCGGTCAGGCCGTGCATGCCGGGATCACGCTCCTCGGGCGCGATGAGCTGCAGCGCGTAGACATCGAAGCCCCGGCCGGCCACGGAACGGAGCCCCTTCTCGGCGCCGTCGCGGAAGAGGAAGTCGCTCAGCACGATCATGACGCCCCGCCCCTGCCGGCCGAGCGCGATCGTGCGCATGGCATCGTCGAATCCGGCATCGCCCGCGGCCGTGCGGTCCAGGAGCCACTGCCCGAGGTCGCGGGTGCGGCGGCGGCCGCGCAGGCCGGTGAGCGGATGGAAGCCATCGCCGCCGAAGCCGAACGCCGACACCCGGTTGTGGTTCACCAGGCCGACGTACCCAAGTGCCATCGCCACCCGGCGGGCGTAGTCGAACTTGTTGGGCGTCCCCCAGTCCATGCTCCCCGAGCAATCGATCGCGAGCACCAGGCTCAGGTCCTCCTCCTCCAGGAACAGCTTCAGGAAGAGCCGGTCGAGCCGGCCGTAGATGTTCCAGTCGACGAAACGCAGGTCATCCCCGGCCACGTACGGCCGGAAGTCGGCGAACTCCACGCTCTGCCCGCGGCGGCGGCTGCGTCGCTCGCCCTGCACCTTGCCCTGGAAGATCTTGCGGCTCGTGACGTCGAGCGCATCGAGCCTGGCCATGAGCGGACCATCGATGAGCTGGTCGACGGTCTTGGGCGCGTCGGCGCGCCCGCTCATGGCACCACCTCGGTCGGCGTGCGGCCGATGACATGGTCGATGATGCGCTCGACGGGCGTGGCGTCCGCCTCGGCCTCGAAGCTCGGCACCACGCGGTGGCGCAGCGCGGCGGGCGCGATCGCGCGCAGGTCGTCGCAACTGACGGCAAAGCGCCCATCCAGCAGCGCGCGGACCTTGGCGCAGGAGACCAGCGCCTGCGCCGCGCGGGGACTGGCGCCGAAGGCGATCCAACGATCGGTCCACCGGTCGCTGAAGGCACCGCGCGGATGCGTGCCCAGCACGAGCCTGATGGCGTAGTCCTGCACGTGCGGCGCCATGGCGACCTGCCGGGCCAGCCGCTGCGCGGCGAGGATCGCACCCGCATCGAGCAGCTGCCGCGCCTGCGGAGCCTGCCCTGCCGTCGTGCGGTTCAGGACCTCGTTCAGCGTGACCTGGTCCACGGCGGGCACGCGCACCTTGAGCAGGAACCGGTCGAGCTGCGCCTCGGGAAGCGGATAGGTGCCCTCCTGCTCGATCGGATTCTGCGTGGCCAGCACGAAGAACGGTCGCTCGAGCTGCATCGTGCGCCCCCCGACGGTGACGCTGCGCTCCTGCATCGCCTCGAGGAGGGCGCTCTGTGCCTTCGGCGTGGCGCGGTTGATCTCGTCGGCGAGCACGACCTGCGCGAAGATCGGACCGGCTCGGAACTGGATCTCGCGGTTGCCGCTCGCGGCATCCTCGACGACGACCTGCGTCCCCGTGATGTCCGCCGGCATCAGGTCCGGCGTGAACTGGATGCGCGAGAAGCGCAGACCCAGGATCTGGCCGAGCGTGCGCACGAGGAGCGTCTTGCCCAGACCGGGCACGCCCTCGAGCAGCACGTGGCCATCGGCCAGGAGGGCCACCAGGCACTCATCCACGACCGACTGCTGGCCGACGAGCACGCGACCGACCTCCTGGCGCATCGCGTGCACCGTCTGGCCGAACGCAGCGGCAGCCGCTCGAACCTCCTCGATGGTGGCGGGCGCATCGGGCACCGGCTGGAGCCGCGTCACGACGCGTCCTCCTCGCCGCGCGCGCGGCGCTTGGCGGCGCGGAGCCGGGCAAGGCTCGAGGCATCATCGGCCTGGCCCGCGTCGGCCGAGGGCTCTTCGGGTTTGGGCGCCGTGCGATCGACGATCTCCACCGGTGCCGACGGCTCACTGCGACGCTCGGGCTTGGATGGCGCAGGCTGCGGCGCGGGCTCGGTTCCCGCTCGGCGCGCGCCGCTGCGGGCGCGCTTCCGGCCTTGGCACCCTCGCCGACGGCCATCGCCGCCAGGTCGCGTGCGGCCTCGCGGTCGAGCGTGATGCGCCGCGCGGCGACATCGATGATGAGCAGCGCCGCGGCCAGGATCGCCAGGACATTCCAGATCCGCTTCGCCGCCTCGGGCATGGAGAGTCCGCTGCGATCGAAGAAGTCGACACCGGCAGCGTCCTTCAGCGCGATGACGCGGCCGCCGCTGACCTCGGCGATGCGCCGCAGCAGCGCGGCGTCGTCCCGCGTGGCGGCGAGTTCGCGCGGGTACGGCACGCTCACCACCGAACGCGCGGAACGGTCGGCACCCATCCCATCCCGCGCCGACACGCTCGCCAGGTACGCACCCTGTGCCCGAGCGTCGAAGCTCGCCACGTACTGCCCGGGCGCGGTCTGCTGCAGGTCGAGCACCTCGACCGAGCCGTCGGGACGCATGAGCGTCGCCGAGCTGCGCAGGAAGTCGCGCGGCTCGCCCTCGGGCGTGAACGCCGACACCTGCACGCGTCCGACATCGCCGTCGACAGACGTCGAGACGAGCAGATCCTGCGCCGTCGGCGGCCGCATCATCCATCGCAGTGCCCGCGTCCAGAACGGCTGGTAGCCGCTCCACGCCACCCACGGCTTGCCCCAGCGACCGCCGAGGTCGCTCGTGAAGGCCATCGACTTGCCGAGACCGTAGTTCCAGTAGGCCACGAGCGGGTCACGCGACTCCTTCGTGGGCAGCACCGCGGGAACCTGCGCCAGGCCCTCGCGCGGGACGGTCACGACCCAGCCATCGACCTCGGGCAGGCTGCCCGATCCATCCATGGGCCCGCCGGTCGATTGCTCCACCACGGGCCGGATCGTCTGCTCGAGGATGAGCGTGCGGCTGACGAGCGTCGCTTCCTTGGTGAAGATCTTCGGCAGGAGGTTGGGGTTCTGCACGTTGTAGAACGTGCCGCCGGTCTGCTCGGCGACCGCGCGCATGTTCTGCAGGTCGATGCTGGTGCCGTGGCCACCCACCATGATCGTGGTGACCGTGATCTTCAGCGACTTGAGTTCGTCCAGGTCCGCCTGCGTCGGCGGACTCGGGTCGCCGTCGGAGATGATGATGATGTGCTTCTGCCCGGCGTTGGCCTTGGCCAGGCCTTCCTTCGCCAGCGTCAGGCTCGCCTTGAAGTCGGGCATGTCACCCACCACCATCTTCTTGATGGCGGCGCGGATCGCCGACTTGTCACCGACCGGCTGCAGGTCGTGCGCCCACGAGGCGAGCTTGCCGTCCTTGCCGCCCCAATCGAAGGTCACGATGCCGGCCAGGTCGAGGCGGCTCAGCGCGTCGACGGCAGCCTCGGCGACCTTCTCACCCCAGTAGTTGCCGGCCGCCATCTCGCACGAGTGCATGACGAGCACGAGTGCTCCCTTGGGCAACTGCCGCGTGGCCGGGGGTTCCAGCTTCACGGCGAAGGCCTTCGATGCCTCGCTGCCCTGCCAGCCGCCCGCGCCGAAGGCACGATCGCCGCCGGTCACGAGCAGCCCGCCGCCGAGGTCGTGGACGTAGGCGTGCAGCAGCTGGTCCGTCTCGTTGGTGATCTCGAAGCGCCCCACGTTCGCCAGCACCACGGCATCTGCATCCGCCAGCGCCGAGACGCCTTCCGCATCGAGGTCATCCGGCGTGATGACGCGGGACGGGATGTCCCCCTCGGCCAGCGCCGAGGCGAGCGGCTTCGACTCCTCACCGCCCTCGCTCCCGTCGACGATCACCACCTTCGCGCCCGTGCTCACCAGCACCATCGCGGCGCCGCGGTTGTTCTCGGGAATCGCATCCGACGCGGGATCATCGGGCGTGTAGACGAGGTCGTACCGTCTCGACTGCCGCCCCACCACGACCATCGGGAAGGTCAACGCGTTCACGCCGGCCTTGAGGTCCACGGCCAGACCGCTGCCGGGAGCCGAGGGATCGAGGTCGACCGGCTCACCGTTCTCGCGCAGCGTCACCACGCCGCGGTTGGGGCCCATGCTCCGGATCGAGGCACGCAGGTCGATCGTCTGGCCCTCGCGCGCGGTGCTCGGTGCGCGCAGCGACTCGACCATCACCTCGCTCGCGTGGCTGAAGGGCAGCGCGACGACATCGATGGGAATGCCGTTCGCGCGCGCCGCCTCGGCGGCCTCGAGCGCGTTCCCCGACGTCTGGTTGCCGTCGGAGACCAGCAGCAGCCGGCTCGCGGTGTCCGGCGGCAGCATCGCCATGCCGCGCCGCAGCGCGGCCTCGATGCCGGTCGCCATGCGATCGCCGCCATGCTGCGAGACATCCAGACTCGCATCGCTCTCGGCCACGGCGCGGACCTCGGGACGGCTGCCGAAGGTCACCAGCCCGACGCGGTCGGCCGGCTCACGCTTGCTGGCCACGAGCGTGTCGACGAGCTTCTGCGCCTGCTGCTGCATCGACTGCGGCACCGAACGGCTCGCATCCGAGACGACCATCACCGTGAGCCCCTCACCCGTGCGGACGAGGCTGGGCTGGG
>JBEGNG010000044.1:0-10692 GCA_041182645.1 Planctomycetota bacterium | reverse complement strand
CCGGCTCGGCCTCGAGCATTCGATCTGTGCCGTCGAGGTGAACCGCGCCCTGGTGCCCAAGCGGTTGCACGGCGAGACCCAACTCCGGCAGGACGACCGGATCGAGGTCGTCACCCTGGTCGGCGGAGGCTGAAGCCATGCATGCAACCACCATGTCCCTTCCTCCCCTCACGGCAAGTACCCCGACCACGCGACGATGAACGCCGCCCTCGACGCGAGCGGCTGCGATGCCGTCACCGTCGCGGTCCGGCGCGAACGGCTCGTCGATGCCCAGGGGCGGTCGCTCCTCGATGCGCTGGACACCGACCGCTACACGATCCTGCCCAACACCGCCGGCTGCTTCAGCGCCGACGATGCCGTGCGCGTGGCTCGGCTCGGGCGCGAGATCCTCGAGCAGCTCGGCAACGCCGGCGCACGGTGGGTCAAGCTCGAGGTCCTCGGCGACCGCACGACGCTGCTGCCCGATCCCGTCGGCACGCTCGAGGCCTGCCGCGAACTCGTCAAGGACGGTTTCGAGGTGCTCTGCTATTCGAGCGACGATCCGATCATGGCCGTGCGGCTGCGCGACGCGGGTGCCGCCAGCGTCATGCCCGCGGGCAGCCCGATCGGCTCGGGCCGCGGCATCGCCAACCCGAGCGCCATCCGCATCATCCTCGACCTGCTCAAGGATCCCGCGCACGGCGGCCGCCCCGACTACCCCGTGATCGTCGATGCCGGCGTCGGCACGCCGAGCGACGTCACGATCGCCATGGAACTCGGCGCCGACGGCGTGCTGCTGAACACCGGCATCGCGCACGCCAAGGACCCCGTGCGCATGGCGCACGCCATGCGGCTCGCCCTCGAGGCCGGCTGGCACGGTGCGCGCAGCGGGCGCATCCCGCGCAGGATGTTCGCCTCGGCGAGCAGCCCGTGGGACGGCGTCTTCACCCACATTCCCGGCGAATGAAGCTGCGGAGCGTGCACGACGGTGCCCGCCGTGCGCGGGTCCGTGCCGAGTTCAATCCGGTCGTTGCCGACCCATGACGCGCTCGATCGTCGCGCGGTGGATCGGGGTCGCCCGCCGGTTGCGGGCCGCACGATCCTCGGGTTCGGGCACGTCGTCATCGAGGATCCGGCGCGCGGGGGGCGAGGGCACGGCGTTCGTCGGCCCATCCGTTTCGGCCTGCCGGCGCACGAGCGCGGCCATCGCATCGAGCGCGGCCCGCGGCGTGCCCCACCGCACGAGCCAGGCATCGACCTCGGCCGACGGGATGGCGGGGTCGAACAGCGCATCGAGCGTCGGTGCGGCGATCGGCCGCTCGGCGCAGCGGTCCATGCGCGACTGCAGCAGGCGACGCAGCGACGGGGCGGTCCAATCGAGCTCGACGCGCGAACACGGCACGCGGATGCCCTCGACGGCGGTGCGGGTCGCCGCGAGCACCACGGAGGTGCCCGATCGCTGCACGATGCGCTCGTCGAGCAGCGCCGAGATCGCCCTGCGCGACGACGGGTCGTCGCCCACGCCGTCGACCACCAGGGCGATCGACCGCCAACCCAGCAGCCGGACCAGCCGCTCGAGGCGATCGAGGAGGTCGAGCCTCGGCTGCAGTGCGCCGCGTCGCGGGACGCGCCGGAGGTCCGCGGGCCGGAGTTCATTCAGGCACGCCGCCAGGTCCCCTGCGTCACGGTCCGTCACGACGATCGACCGCTGCGCGCGGCGGACCCTGCTTCGTGCGAGCAAGCCGGCCACCGTCCATCGACCCAGCAGCCCGAGGCTCGCACTCAGGACCAGGCCGATCCCGATCCACGGCAGCGCCCGGGCCCACTCGGGGGCGACCGTGGGAAGCGCGCGCACCAGAGCCTCGTCGCGGCGATCGCCGAAGGCCAGCATCACGGCCGACAGGAGCACGCTCGATCCCATCAGCACGAGTCCCCACGCACGGGCCGCCTCGGCCAGCACGCCGCCGCTGAGCGCGAAGCGGTCCCGCAGCTCCATCGTGCGTCCCGCGGCCGCGCCGTCACGGTCGTAGAGCGCCTGCAGCACCAGCAGGTCACGGCACGCCGACGGACCGGCCGACTCGATCGCGGCCGCCGCATCGGCGACGGGCATGCGCGGACGGACGCCGTCGTTGGCGACGCCGAGCACCTCGTCGACCAGCTCGGGAACGATCCGGTGCAGCACCAGGTCGATCGCCTCGCACCTGGTGATGGTCGCCCCGCGCCGACGCTCGACCTCGAGCGCCACCTCGCCGAAGTTCGCCATCGGCACGACGCGCCGCCCCTGCCCCGGACGCTGCATGGCATCGTGCTCGTCCTCGGCCACCAGCTGCATGCACAGCGTCGAACGACCGCTGCCGGGGGCACCGACGACCAGGCAGGAGTGCGGGACGCCCGTCGCGCCACGCACTTCGGCATAGCGCACATGGAGCATGCCCAGCGGATCCAACGCGAGCACCTCATCCTGTCGTGCCTCGCCGGCGTGGAACGGGTCCCGCCGGAGCCCGAAGCACTGCAGCCAGGCCGTGGGCTCCATCAGTGGTCCACGCGGTGGCCGAGCACCGGCTCGAGCCCGGCGACCGCCGCAGCGACCGCCGCGGCGTCGCGCGCCTCGAGGTTCAGGCGCAGGAGCGGCTCGGTGTTGGACCGCCGGATGTTCGCCCACCAGGCGCCCGTGTCGATCGACAGGCCGTCGAGCTCCTGCATCGTCGCGGTGGCGTGGAGCTGCTTCAGGCGCTCGAGCGTGCCGGCCGTGTCCGGGTTCTCGAAGTTGATCTCGCCCGACTGCGCGTAGCGGCGGAAGGGAGCGATGCACGCCGAGAGCGGACGGCCCGACGCGGCCAGCAGGTTCAGGACCTCGATGAAGGCGCGCACGCCGCTGTCGGTGTTCCACATGTCGGCGAAGTAGAAGTGCCCGCTGAGTTCGCCCCCGATCGGGGCCGCGGTCTGCGCGAGGGCAGCCTTCATGAAGACATGGCCGACCCGGCTCTCGACGGGCTCGCCGCCGGCCTCGCGGATCGCCTCGGCGACGCTCCTCGAGGAGCGCAGGTCGTAGACGACCGCCGAGCCGGGCGAAGCCTTCAGGACCCTGCCCACCATCGCCGCGAGCAGCAGGTCGCAGCCGACCGGCGTGCCCTGCTCGTCGATGACCATGCACCGGTCGGCATCACCGTCGAAGCAGACGCCGAAGTCCGCCTTGCCGCGCACCACCGCCTCACGCACCTGCGCGAGATTGGCCTCCACGAGGGGATTGGGCTCGTGCACGAAGCCGCCGGTCGAGGTGTCGAAGTTGATGGCCTCGATGTCGAGCCCCGGCAAGCCGCCGAACAGCTTCGGCACCGCCACGCCGGCCATGCCGTTGCTCGCATCGATCGCGATCCTGACCTTGCGCGAACCATCCTGGTAGCACGGGTCGAGCAGCCGCAGCAGGTGCGCGCGGTACGCCTGCCAGACGTCGCGGCCCGACCGCATGCCGCCCTCGTGCTCGCCGCCGCTTCGCGAGGCAGCGACCGCGTACGCCTTGATCCGCTCGAGCCCGGTGCCCTGTCCGACGGGCCGGGCCTTGACCTGGCTGACCTTGAAGCCGTTGTACTGCGCGGGATTGTGGCTTGCCGTGACCTGCACGCCGCCGCCGGCGCCGAAGTGGTTGATGGCGAAGTACACCGCGGGCGTGTCGACGAGGCCGATGTCGATGACGTTGGCGCCGAAGTCGAGCATGCCCTCGATCAGCGCCTCGGCGAGCGAGGGGCTGCTTCGACGCATGTCGCGACCGACGACCACATGGCGCATGCCCGGACTGTCGAGGCCTTGCTCGGCGGCGCGCTCGGCGAGGAAGCGCGCGGTGGCGAAGCCGACGGACCAGGCGCCGTCCTCGTTCAACGGTTCCGGGTAGGTGGCGCGGACGTCATAGGCCTTGAAGCAGCGGTCGAGCATGGGGGCGGATCCTATCGGCCACGGCAGCGATAATCCCCATCGTGCATGCTTGCCCGCATGCGGCGGTCCCGGTAGCCTTGCCCGTCTGCCCCGAGCGGCCGGCGGACACGCGTCCTCCCCTGCACGCGGCAGCGCGGTGCGCACGATGGGCGCGCGGCGAACTCACCGTCCGAAGGGCATCCCGCCCAACCCTGAAGCGCCCTCGTGGCGGCAGGGCGACCATCGCGCCAGGCCGTCGGTGTCGCTGTTCGAAAGGAAACCACCCATGTCATCGCTCGTCAACGAACTCATCGAAGCCGGCATCCACTTCGGCCAGCGCCGCAGCAACTGGAACCCCAAGATGGGCCCGTTCATCCACGGGACCAAGAACCAGATCCACATCATCGACATCAAGGAGACCATCAAGGGGATCCTGCTCGCGAAGAAGTTCATCGCGAAGTGCGTGTCGGAGAACAAGGACGTCGTCTTCGTCGGCACCAAGCGCCAGGCCCGCGCCGCCGTCGAGACCCACTGCGGCGCCTCGGGCATGCCCTACGTCACCGAGCGCTGGCTCGGCGGCACCCTCACCAACTTCCGCACGGTGCGCGAGCGCCTGAAGCGCCTCGAGGAACTCGAGCGCATCGTCGAGTCGGGTGAGATCAAGAACTACTCCAAGAAGATGGAATCGCAGCTCGCGCGCGAGCACAAGAAGATCTACCGCAACCTCAACGGCCTGCGCTCGATGACCCGCCTGCCCGGCGCGCTCGTCGTGATCGACACGCAGCGCGAGCTGAACGCCCTGCGCGAGGCCAAGAACCTCGGCATCCCGACGATCTGCCTCATCGACACCGACGGCAACCCCGACCTGGCCGACATCCCGATTCCCGGCAACGACGACAGCATGCGCTCGATCGACATCGTCGTGCGCGAACTCTGCGCCGCCGCCACCGAGGGCAAGGGCAACCGCACCGCGGCTCCCGCCTCGGCCGAGGCTGACGCCCCCGCCGGCGACGGCGATGCCCCGTCGCCCCGCCGTCGCAGCGCCCGCAGCCGCTTCCGCATGGACGACGGCCAGGGTGCGGCCGCCAGCCCCGCCGCCGGCGCCTGATCACCCGTCACCGACCACCAACGGAGCACCACCATGAGCACCGCCGCAATCGATCCCAAGACCGTGATGAAGCTGCGCCAGAAGACCGGACTCGGCATGGGCGCCTGCAAGGATGCCCTCGTCGAGGCCAACGGGGACTTCGACGCCGCCGAGAAGCTCCTCCGCGAGCGCATGAAGGACAAGATGGACGGCCGCACCGACCGTCCGGCCGGCGAGGGCTGCCTGGCCATCGCCACCGGCGCGGGCAGGATCGCCATCGTCGAGATCCGCAGCGAGACCGACTTCACCGCCAAGAACGCGGAGTTCCGCACGATGGCGGCCGACGTCGCCACCCTCGCGCTCGGCGGTGCCGCCGGATCCGTCACCGCCACCCCGGCCATCACGACCCGCGTCGATGACGTGCGGCTGAAGACCGGCGAGAACGTGCAGTTCGCGCGCGGCGAGGTCATGGCCGGCAAGTCGTATGCCTCATACCTGCACCACGACCACAAGCAGGGTGCCGTGCTCGAGTTCACCGGCACGCTCGACGCCGAGACCGGCGCCGCGATCTGCCAGCACATCGTGGCCTCGCCGGTCACGCCGCAGGCGATCGACGAGCACGGCCTGCCCCAGGCCGACGTCGCCCAGAAGCGCGCCGAGGCAGCCGCGGAAGCGGCCGCCAGCGGCAAGCCGGCGCAGATCGCCGACAAGATGGCCGAGGGCAAGATGCGCAAGTGGTTCGAGGAAGTCACCCTCCTCGGCCAGGCGTTCGTCTTCGACGAGAAGAAGAAGATCAAGGACCTGCTGCCCGCGGGCACCACGCTGACGGCATTCCGTCGCATGGTCGTCGGCGGCAGCTGAGCCGGGCCGTCCCGCCCTGCACGACCCGGAGCGATCCGGGTGCGAACGAGGCGTCCATCAGGGCGCCTCGCCTCGCTTTTGCGCCCGCGATCCGTACACTCCGCGTCCATGACGTTTGACCTTCGCCACGGATGGGCGACGGCCGCGGTCGTGGCGCTGACCGGCGCCTCCGCTGCCCTCCTCGTGTCTGCCAGCCAGCGTGCCAGCGCACGCGACCCCTCGACCTCCGCGCCCCCGTCCGTCGCCACGCGTTCGCAGTCCGCGTCCGCGTCCTCCGTCGCCATCGATGCCTCGGTCACCGAGCAGGTGCGCGCGGCGATCGCGCGCAGCGGGCTTGCTGCGAACGTCACGGCCGTGGTGGGCGACCTCGACCGCAACGCCGTGATCGTCGACCTCGGCGGATCGCGCCCGATGCGCCCGGCCAGCAACCAGAAGGCGATCACCACCGGCGTCGCGATGATGGTCCTCGGCGGGGACTTCTCCTTCGGGACCAAGCTCCTGCTGCAGGGCGACCGGCTCACGATCGTCGGCGACGGCGACCCATCGCTCGGCGATCCGGAGCTGCTGGCCCGCACGGTCTGGAAGGATGCGCAGGGTGCGATGCACACGGGGCTCACGCCCGAGCAGCTCATCGACCAGTGGGCGCGTGCCGTCGAGCGGCTGCGCCTGCCGCGCATCCGCGAGATCGTGGTCGACGACCGGATCTTCGCCCGCGAAGGTCCCCACCCGGACTGGCCACGCGACCAGCTCGATGCGACCTACTGCGTCGCCTGCTGGGGCGTGAACTTCCACTTCAACTCGCTCCGGTTCTGGCTGGCCCCGAAGGATGGCAAGGTCACCTGGCGGACCCAGCCCGCCGCGCCCTTCCTCACGGTCGCGAACGACGCCTCCGCACGCGCCGGCAAGGGCCAGAAGCAGTCGGCGGGCATCGCACGCGCGCCCGGCATCGATGCCTACGCGATCCGCGGGAACCTCGCGAAGGCCGATGGTCCGTACATCGTCACCATGCAGGATCCGCCGCTCTTCCTGGGCAACCTGCTGGCGTCGCGCCTGCGCACGAACGGCGTGGACGTGGGTTCGGTGCGCGTGGCCGGTGCGGCCGACCCGGCGCCTGCCGGGACCGCGGTCGGGCCCACGCTGGGCACGCCGCTGGCCAGCGTGGTCGCGCGGGCGAACACCGACAGCGAGAACCTCTACGCCGAGGCGCTGCTCAAGCGTGCAGCGGCGAAGGCGACCGGCCGCGCAGGGTCATGGGCCGACGGCCAGGACCTGATGCGCTCGACGCTGCGCTCCGCGATCGGCAGCGAGGTCGAGTCCTTCGCGATCCGCGACGGCAGCGGCATGAGCAAGGAGAATCGCGTCACCGCGACGGGCATGGCGCGATGGCTGCTCGCGATGCCGCGCCTGCTGCCCGACTTCGATGCCTACGTGCGGAGCTTCGCCGAGGGCGGCAGCAGCGGCACGCTGAAGAAGCGCATGGACGACGTGCCCGACTCGCTCGCCCGCGTCTGGTGCAAGACCGGCTACATCGCCGGGACGAGTTGCCTGTCGGGCTACGTGCTCTGCTCCAACGGCCGCCGGTTCGCCATGAGCGTGCTCTGCAACGACCTCAAGGAGAACCAGGTCGGGAAGGCCAAGGACCTGCAGGACGAGATCGCATCGATCCTCGCACGCCAACCGGCGCGGTGACGGCGTCCCCCCGCGCTCCCGTGGCGTGGACCGACGGGCCACCCCTGCCCCGTCAGGGTTGCGGCGCGGGATCCGTGGCCGCTGCGAGCTCGATCTCGATCTCGTCGTCCGCACGCTCCTGACGCACGCTGACGCGCTGGTTGCGCGCGAGTTCGAGCAGCGCGAGGAACAGGCCGATCGCCTCGCCGCGCGAGCGGCCGCGGAAGATCTCCTGCAGCGTGAGCGTGCGCGAGCCCGAGCGCTCGAGCCGATCGACGATGTCGTCCTGGTGGAGGCCGATGGGCGTGTCGTCGTACTCCACCTTGTGGTCGCCCAGGCGCGTCACGTCGACCGACTGCATGATGCGCTCGAAGGCGCCGAACAGGTCGAGGATGTGCGCGTCCTCGAGCTCGATCGCATCGTCGACGCCGTCGGGCGCGGTGCCCGAGCCGACGCCGCCGATCGCGTGGCGCTTGGCGAAGTCGCGTCGCAGGCGATCGAGCGTGTCGGCGGCGGTCCGGAAGCGCTGGTACGCGACCAGCTGCTGCACGAGCTCGAAGCGCGGATCCGTCGGGTCGAGGCCCTCGGCCGCCGGATCCTCGCCCTCCTTCGCCTCGCGCGGGGCGAGCGTGCGGCTCTTGATCTCGACCAGCGTGGCGGCCATGACGAGGAACTCGCCCGCGAGGTCGATGTCGACCTGGCTGATCTGGCGCAGGAAGGCGAAGTACTGGTTGGCGATCTGCGCGACCGGGATGTCGTTGATGTCGACCTCCGCGCGGCGGATCAGGTACAGCAGCAGGTCCATGGGACCCTGGAAGGCTTCCAGCCGGACCTCGTAATCATCCTGAAGAGGCATGGTCGCAAGCGTAGCGCAGCCTCGACCCGCCACGAAGCGGCGCGGTACCCTCCCCCCATGGCAGGGACGGACGAAGCGGACTTCATCGCCAGCGCACTCGCCGCCGAGGTGCAGGCCCTCGAATCGCTGCGCACGGCGGCCCTGGGGCACGAACGCGCCAGCTGGGCCGCGGCCCTCGACCTGCTGGAATCCTGCCGCGGGCACGTCGTCGTCAGCGGGATGGGCAAGAGCGGCCTGATCGGCGCCAAGATCGCGGCCACCCTGAGCAGCCTGGGCCAGCCGGCCCATGTGGTGCACCCGTCCGAGGCGGTGCACGGCGACCTCGGTCGCATCCGGCCCGGTGACGTGGTCATGCTGCTGTCGTTCAGCGGCGAGACCGCCGAGGTGGTCGATCTCGCGCTGATCCTGAAGGCCGACGGCATCCGGTTGGTGGGCATCTCCAAGTCCGATGACAGCAGCCTCGGACGGCTGTGCGACGCGCACATCGAACTGGGCGACCTTTCCGAGGCATGCCCGCACGATCTCGCCCCCACTGCCAGCACGACGGCGATGCTCGCCGTCGGCGACGCTCGCCCTCTCGCGCCGGCGCAACTTCACGGCCGACGACTTCCACAAGCACCATCCGGGCGGGATGCTCGGTGCCGGCCTGCGTCCGCTGGCCGAGGTGCTGCGCTTCAAGGTCGGCGAGAACCTCGCGTGTGTCGACGAGTCGATGACCGTCGGTGCCTCGTTGACGCAGGGCACCGCCGGTCGGCGTGCCGGTGCCGTCGTCGTGATCGACGCCGCTGGCCGACTGTCGGGCATCTTCACCGACGGCGACCTGCGACGGCTGCTGCACGAGCGCGGTGCGGCGACGCTCGACCTGCCGATCGGCACGGTGATGACGCGCGCTCCCCGGTGTCTGCCGATCGACTCGCTGGTCCGGGACGCCGTCCGGCTCGTCCGGGAGCGCCGGATCGACGAAATCCCGGTCGTGGACGCGGCTGGGCGCCCCGCCGGCCTGGTGGATGTCCAGGCCCTGATCGCCCGACGCGTGGTCAGCGAGTAAGGCTCGCTCCATCAGGGCCTTACAACCTGTCCTCCGACGAAGCCCGAACGGGTGAGCGCCGGCCCCATGGACGACGGATCGCCGCTTGCGGAGCGCGCGCACCCAAAATCCGACCTTTGAACCCTCAGGTCCATCTCGACGGGCCGATGGTCCGCTATGCTTCCATCAGCACGCGTCCCCACGCGTTGCGGTGGGACAGGACAAGGGATCGCAACGGTTCACCGTTGCCACGAGGGGTGGATCAGGGAATGTTCCCCCGGCTGTGACGTTTGGCTGGATTCCCGTTCCCCGTTCCTGGAGTCCCCCATGTCCATCAACTCGCTCGTGCTCGGCGCCGCCTCGTGCGCCGTGATCGCATCGTCCGCGCAAGCCGCGTTCATCACGTTCGGCAACCAGGCGCTCTGGAATTCCTTCGTCACGAACAACGGCTGGCAGGTCGCCACCGAGACGTTCAACGGCGTGACCGACGGCTTCTACGCCGGCTCGTACAGCGGTGCCGTGAGCGGCGTGAACTGGACGGGCAGCGCCGCGGGCGGCATCTACGCGCAGGGCGGCCTCTTCAGCACGCGGCATCTACGCGCAGGGCGGCCTCTTCAGCACGAACAACCCCGAGACGCTCGACTTCGTCTTCAGCCCCGGCGTGCAGGGCGTGGGCGGCAACATCTTCGGGACCGACATCAGCTTCAGCGTCGTGCCCTGCATCATCCAGGTCACCCTGGCCGATGGCACCTCGTACGTGAACTTCGCGACGACCGCGGCGGACTTCGTCGGCTTCTACTCGACCGGCGCCGCCATCGCGGGCATGTCGATCCAGACGACCGCGACGGGCTCGGGCGCCGTGTACGCCACCGTCGACAACCTCTACTTCACGGTCGTGCCCGCGCCCGGCAGCCTCGCCTTGCTGGCGGTGGCCGGTCTCGGCTCGCGTGGCCGCCGGCGCCGCTGAGCGACGGATCGTCGATTCCAGGAACACTGACGGCGGGCCTCTCCGGAGGCCCGCTGTCTTTTTTGGCCTCGCTCCCTGTGGGGCGCCGGCATGCCTCGTTCGCGCGAGCCTGCGTCCTTCGCGGCCGTCGCTCCCTGTGGGGCGTCGGCATGCCTCGTTCGCGCGAGCCTGCGTCCTTCGCGGCCGTCGCTCCCTTTGGGGCGTCGGCATGCCTCGTTCGCGCGAGCCTGCTGTCCTTCGCGGCCGTCGCTCCCTTTGGGGCGCCGGCATGCCTCGTTCGCTCAGACAGTCCTCGCCTGCTCAGAAACTGGCGCGTCTGTCACCCCGTGGTCACTGAC